>CAMYQS010000017.1 GCA_947296835.1 uncultured Atopostipes sp. | reverse complement strand
GTTCAACCGTTTCTCTAAAGGAATATTTAGTTGGGTTGGTTATAACACTATCTATCTAGAGTTTGAAAATAGAGAACGAGAAAAAGGCCAAACAACTTGGTCTTTTTGGGGTTTATTGAAGTATTCAGTAGAAGGTATTATTTCCTATTCAACTTTTCCTTTAACGGTTGTAGCTATAATAGGTGTTCTGATATTTTTACTATCACTAATATTAGCTGGTGGTTACGCAGCTCGACAGCTTATATTTGATAATCCGGTCCCAGGTTGGACATCCTTATTTGTTGTAATTCTAGCATTAGGTGGAATTCAAACATTTTCTCTAGGAGTAATTGGTCATTATCTAGGAAAAACATTTTTACAAACTAAAAACAGACCAATATATATAACAAAAGAAACTGAAGAAGATTTTGAAAGTAAAAAAAATTAGGAACAAGCAGTAAGAGAGGTAAAACATTGGAAAATAGTAAAATAAAAAAAGTAGTACCAATTATTCTTATAATGGGACTGACTTTTATAACATCTTTAACATTAAATTTAAATCCATTTTCAGACGTTCTTCCAGGACATGACTCAAGTATGTTTTTATATTTTGGTTATGCAATGGATAGCGGTAAAACAATTTATACTGAAATATTTGATCACAAAGGGCCATTAATTTTTTTAATTAATTATTTTGGTACTAAATTGTCTACTCCGTACTTTCATGGTACATATGTATTTGAAGTAGCAAGTCTTTTTATATACTTTTTATATTCTTACAAGACACTTAATTTATGGGTTTCTAGTATACCGTCATTTTTAAGCCTTCTACCGCAAGCGGTCGTCCTTACTCACTTTTTAGAGGGGGGTAACTTAACCGAAGAGTATGCATTACCATTCATTGGGGTTAGTTTATTTATATTTGCAAAATATTTCATTAATCCAGAAAAGTTAAGATATTTTGAAATTGTCATATTGGGTGCTTCAGCAGCATTAGTTTTTTCATTACGAGCAAACATGGTTGTTTTATGGTTAGTCTTTTGTTTCTTTATCGCATTAGAAAAGTTATTAGCCAAAGAATTCGTTACATTATTAAAATTTGTTTTATATTTTGTATTAGGATTATTGGCTGTATTTTTACCAATTGGATTATACCTATACTTCAACGGAGCTTTAGAAGCTGGAATCTTCCAGTCATTAATATTTAATGTTATGTATTTAGATCAAACAACAAATAAAGCAGATGCAATTAGACGTTTAGTTTTAATGCTACGTGATCATTATATTATTTTAGTTTTTGCCATGTACATAGTTTATGCTACTCATAAGTGGAGAAGTTATGATAAAAGTGAGAGATTATTCACATTAAGTGTATTGCTATTTTCAATTGGATCATTCTTAGCGAATACACTATCAGGAAGAGCATACCCTCATTACTTGATGGCACTAACACCCACGATGACGATACCAATGGCTATCATGCTACAGCATATACCTAAAACGTTTAATAAAATTAGTTTAAGCATTGTTGGTGTTTTATTTGTATACTTAATCTATTATCCATTGATTACAAATACTTACGATAAGATATATGTAACAAATGTATCAAATATCAATGATATGGATGAAATTAGTCATTTAGAAAAAAATGTTATTAATAATCGAAATAAAAATGAACAAATAAATGAAGTAGTTGAAGTTATCCAAGAAAATACAATGGTTACAGATGAGATATATGTTCACAGAAATGCAGGTAATCTATACTTATTAAGTGAACGTTTAAGCTCAATTAAGTATTTTAATTTACCTTCTGTTAATTTTGATGAGAGTCCTGAAGTTGCGGAAGATTTTATGAATGATATTCGTTCAGCAGATACTGAGTTAATTATCTATAACCAATACTTTATTGATAAGAATAAAACAGAGGTTGAACAAGAGTTTTATGAATATATAAACGAGAACTATGATTTAATTTATAAAGGTAATAATTACTATATTCACCAGCTTCGATAAGAAGAGTGAATAAGAAAATTCAAGAGGTGGAAACATGAGATTGCTACTACTAGAAATTAGACGATTTTTAACAAAACATATAAAAACTATTCTGATTACATCCATTATATTAACTACTGTTTTAACGGGAATGTATCTATTGAATTATAATAATAGTACTGCTGAAAATGAAGAAACAGGTAATATATTAGATCCAGCTCTTCTTGACGATAATGCATACTTCATGTTTTATGTTGAGGATGAGAATCAATTACCTTTTACAAATACAGTTATTTTAAATCAGTACATTCGATTATCAGAAATATTATCAAATATCAGCGAAGCTACAGATACAGAATTACTCGAAGCATATAAAGAGCAAGAGGGAAGTTTAGTTCTTGATCCAATTGAAACAGTTCCTGTTATTGAAATGCGCCGTGACCCGTCATCACATTTATTAACATTTTATGCGCGTCTTGAAGATCCAAAAGACAACTTAAAAATAGCGCATCATGTTTACGAGAAAATTTTAAATAATGAAATTCCATTTTTAGAAAACAAAGAAATATATATATTGCTAGAACCAACTCTATTCCAAAAACAGATTAAACCAACTGCTCAAGACATCTTTTCGGTACTAAATACTAAAGAAATCGTAATTGTAGTTGCTGTTTTATTTATCTTGTCTTCAATTTTGTCACTTGTAATCAATTTATTAAGAGAGTTTTTCAGTAAGACACTAAACTATTCATTCACTTACAACACTGATGAATCGACTGAATTCTTAATTTATAGTGAAGACCTTGATAATGAATATGAAACAATCCGATTCTTGAGTGCACCTGGTTATAAAAACAAATTAATCATTACTGAATCAGAGTTACCAAAACTCGATGGTATTACTACTCAGTCAACAGATAAAAATCTGACAGTAGGAACAACAAATTTAATTCAATACAATCAACTAGATGACTTTAAAAACATTGATGACATATCAGAAGTGATTATAGTCGTAGTTACAGGAGAAACGAGTAGAAAATGGTTTAATCAACAAGAGAGAGTATCAACACTCTATAATAAACCAGTTAAAGTATTACAAATAAGTAGATAGAAGGGGAAAGCATGAGAGTATTAGAATATTTAATATATATAACTATGTTCACTGCTTTTTTTCCACTTCCAGCTTACCTATATGTTCAAGTACTGTTAGCAACTGTCCAAATAATGGTCATTGTTTATTATGTTGTAACCCACAAAGTCTCAATAAAAGACTTAGTTAATAAGTATTCTATATTTTTGTGTATGTTACTTCTGTATGCAATATTTTCAGTAATATGGGCAAAAGACCTGTTGGGGTGGGCAGTCTACTCAGCAGTCTTATTCATTGGATCTATAAACTCAGTGAGTTTATGGGTTTCTCTTGGAAATAAAAAAGTTGTGAAAAACTTATTAAAAGTAATAATGGCTGCTGTAGTCTTACAGAATATTGTGGGTTGGTTTGAAGTTATAACTGGGATTTATCCTTTTGCTTTTAATATTGATAATATTTCATATAACAGGATGCTAAGACGTCCAATTACTTTTTTTAAAAACGTAAATGATTATGCCACATTTTTATTATTCAGTTTAATATTTGTCTTTTCATACAAACCAAAAGGTACTTTGTATTCAAAAAATCCATTAACATTGAAAAAATCATTTAAATGGTTATTACTGTTATCAAATTTTGGACTAATTGTAATGGTTGGATCGAGAGGAATACTATTAGTATCTGTCCTTTCGATAATGTTTATGACTTATTTAAAACTGAAAAATAGAACTTTTCAAAAGAGGACATTTTTAATAGGTGTAGGAATTATAACATTACTAGTTCTGCTGATTTTATCAACAATGAGTATACCTTCTCTTGAAAGTATAGAACAAGGAGACGCGGCTAGAGTTTATTTAATAATGAATGGATTGTTATATCTAAAAGACACATTGTTTATGGGGGTAGGTGCAGGTAATGTATCCTACTATTTAGAAGTTCAACGTTACTTTCCTGTAGGACATCTAAGAACAATCCATAATTGGTGGGTTGAGTTTTTAGTAATGTATGGTGTAGTGTTTTTCACTACTTATATTGCTTTTTATATTAAGAATATTTTCAAATCACTTAAGAAATATTTTCAAACTAGAAATCAACTATTCTTATTTACCACTTCATGGGCTGTTGCTTTCATAGTAGGTAGTGTCATTTCTAGTTCGTTATACACGACAATTTGGATTATATTTATACATAATCTAATGTTTATTGTTGTAGAGAAAGTGAAAGTTAATGAAACAATAAGGAGTACTGGCTATGAAAAATATTGATGTTATTCTTTGTTCTGATCATTCGCTACATACGATTGGTGGAGCACAACTATCATCAAATATTATATTAAAAGGTTTAAAGGAATCACCATATAGTATTGGTGTGATACAGCCTGGACCGAACAACCTACAAATAGATAAGATTCATTATTTTGAAATTGGTGAAGACACATCAATAAAAACAGTGTTTAAAAATCCTTTTAAATTTTTGAAATATATTAAGGAAGTTCGAAAAGTACTAAATGAAGAAAAACCAGAGGTAATTCATACTCAAGCGCAAGTTAATTTTTTCATTGTTGCATTATTGAGAAAGTTAAAATTAATCTCAAAAGACCCGACGTTTATATTTACAGAAAGAGGATTATTCTTAAAATATAATCGACTGATACAGCTTGTTTTTAGAATGTTAATTAATGAGTTACAAATATTAATTACGACAACTGAATTTAATATGGTTTTTTGGAAGTCTGCTTTAAATGATTGGAATATAGAGTTGGATGAGTACCGAGTGATTGAGAATACAGCAGGAGATCACTTTGAACAGATTGATGATAACTATGTTTCACCATATAAAAATCAATTCGCATTAGGTTTTGTTGGCCGCTGGAATGAAGTTAAAAACTGGCCGTTAGCTGAAGAAATCTCTTCCGCTGCGAATCAGAAGCTTGGTAATAATTTAATTGTTAAAATGGCGGTAAGTTGCGATGATGAAGATGACGAACGCGAGGCGTTAGCTATGTTTGAACGTCTTACTAATGAGTTAGGAGATCGTTTTCAGGGTGAATTAAATATTAGTTTTGATAAAATGGATCAATTTTATTATGATATTGATGTTTATATTTTAACAACTATTAGAAATGGTGAGTCATTTGGAAGAACGATTGTTGAAGCGATGAGTAGAAATACGGTTGTTATGACGACGGATGCAGGGGGCTCTGTAGAAGTAGTTAATGACAATGATTTAGTATTAGAGACAGCTGAAGAATTTGCAGAAAAATTAGAATACTTTTATAAAAATCCTCAGGTGTTGGAAGAAAAAAAAGCGAATAATCGCCTAAGGGTTAAAGAGGTTTACTCGTTAGAAAATAATATAACGAAACATATTCAACTTTATAATAGTATCTTAAAAAGATAAAGGTGAGATAATGAAAGCATTACAGATAGCTACAGGATTTGATTTCAGTTCTTTATATAAAAATTTATTTAAGGAAATGGTTGATCAAAATATTGATATTGAAGTAAATGTACCTCGAAAGAAAATAGACGATTCACCTGAAATAAATACGAGTGAATTTAATTATAAAATGATTATTAGTAAAGAAATTACACGCCTAGATCAATTGTTATATTTTCCAAGAATAAAAAAGGTCGCTAAACAAATTGAGAAAAGTCATGATGTAAATACGTTCGATGTTATGCATGCTCACTCATTGTTGAGTGATGGGGGAATTGCTTATGAACTCTATAAAAAACACAAGATTCCTTATATCGTTGCAGTTAGAGACACAGATATAAACAAATATTTTAAATTTGCAAAACACCTAAAACCGCAAGCTTTTAACATTTTAAAACATGCTCAAAATGTAGTGTTTTTATCAAAATCATACAAAGATTTAATGTATGAAAAGTACTTTCCACAGGCGAGTGACGATTTGATTGAAAAATCAGTGGTTATACCAAATGGAATAGACAACTTTTGGCATTCGAATCGCCAAAATGTAGATAAGCATTTTGAAGATAGTGATATTAATTTAATTTTTGTAGGGAAGCTAACTGAACGAAAGAATCCATATATGGTTATTGAAGTTAACAGATTATTACAGGAGATGGGTTATAAAAGTACTGTACAGTTTGTAGGTTCTGGGGATTTAGAAAGTAATCTGAAAGATGCTGTCAAAGATGATGATAGTATTCAGTTGCTGGGACAACTAAATGATAAGAAAGAACTCTGGTATCTTTATAAGAACAAAGATGCCTTAGTAGTTCCTTCGTTTACTGAAACATTTGGTTTGGTATATGCTGAGGCATTGAGTACTGGTACTCCAGTAATCTATACAAGAAATCAAGGCTTTGATGGTATTTATGAAGAAGGTGAAGTTGGTTATTCAGTAGATCCTAATGATGCCAAAGAGATTGTAGGTGCTATACTAAAAATAAAAGACAATAGAGATAGAATGTCAAAGAATGCTTTAGAAGCATCGAAGGCCTTTAATTGGGAAGATATTGTCAATCAATATTCTGATCTTTATGAGAAATCTAGAAACTAGAAGAGGTTATTATGAATAAAAAAGAGTATGAGGTATTACATTTAATGACAGGATTTGGTGGGGGTATATCTGCTTTTATTTTGAATAAAGCCGAAGAATTAGCAGATTCTGACATTAGATTTAACGTTGCAACTTTTGATGATGTTAGTGATCGTTTTAGTCAGGCGATAAAGGCTACTGGAGGTCATATTTATAAAATATCTGATCCCGATAAAATTGGGATGACAAAAATGATGAGAGAGTACTGGAAGGTTCTTAAAGAATTTGACAATAATCTAATTGTTCACTCACATTTCGGGATGAATTTAGCTCTTCCTTTTCATATAATGACTAAACTAAAGGGGATTCGTCGTTTTATTATTCATGCACACACAGGTGCACCATATCGATTAAATAATAGTAAGCGAAAGATAAACCGCTTCTTAGCTCAAGAAAAGGTATCGGCTGGTATTAAGTGCTCGGATAATACATTCGGCAAAGCTTCTACAGAACAAGATAAAATTGTCCATATACCAAACAGTATTGAACCTGAAAAATATTTGAAAAAACTAACAAATAAAGAACAAGTTAAAATTGAGATGTTTGGGGAAGAGAATAGCAATAAAAAAATCATTGGTCATATTGGAAGGTTCCATCACGTTAAGAACCATGAATTTATGCTTGATTTGATCGCAGAATTAGCAGTTAGAGACCAAGACTTTTTATGGGTGTTCGTGGGAGACGGAGAGTTAAGAGAAAAAGTTGAATTAGAAGTAAAAAATAGAAAACTTACTCAGTATGTTAAGTTTATGGGATGGCAGAATGACACGTCTATCTTTTATAAGTTATTTGATTTATTCGTATTACCATCTTTCTATGAAGGACTACCTACTGTAGCAATTGAATCTCAAGCAGCTAGTGTTCCAGTTATTTTGTCTGATACGATTACTCCAGAAGCGGACTTAGACTTAGGACTTGTAAAATATGCTGCCTTAGATGCTAAGAAAGAATGGATAGAATTGATTGAACACTCCAATTTTGAGGAACCTTCTGTGGACACCATCCAGAAGGTATTAGTTAATAAGAAATTTACAAATGAAACTTCGGCTCAATTATATAGAGAATTTATAAAGGGTCAGATCGATTCTTATGTAATTTAATTAAAGGAATGAGCAAATGAAAGTAATTAAAAGTGTTTTTCAAGTCGCGTTATCAAATATCATTAACTTTGGTACTAGTTTTATATTAGGTTTCATTTTACCAGCAGTATTAACTGTAGCAGATTATGGTTACTATAGAGAGTTTACTTTATATTTGTCATTTGCTTATCTAGTCAACCTAGGATTTAATGACGGGATTTATATTAAATATGGTGGAGATGAACTAGAAGAGTTAGATCGGAATACGGTTAATGCAGAACATAACTTTATTATAATATTCCAGTTAATAATTGCTGTACTCATGGTTCTTATATTCACAATAAGCGACAATATGAATTTAGTATTCTTCTCAATTGCAGCATTTTTTGTAACTACAACAACGTATCATCAAAACTTTTTACAGGCTATCGGAGAATTTAAAACATATTCAAATGGGAACATTTTAAAAAGTTTAATTTATGTTTTGATGTTAATGTTTGGTATCTTCGTAATAGGTAACGAAGAATATACTTTTTATATCATATTAAACATTTTAAGTTTAGCAATTGCTTATTTTTACTATACCTTTAAATATACAAAGACATTCGGCTTAAGCACTACATGGAATATTAGTGGAAAAGGACAATTATTCAGAACAGGTATATTTATACTTATTGCGAATATGTCTTTAACATTTGTCGGTAATGTAGGAAACTGGGTTGTCAATAATGGATTTTCAATAGAGGACTTTGCTCAATATTCATTCCAAAATTCATTATTGAATGTAATCTTACTGGTAGTCAATGCTATTGGATTGGTTTTTTATAATGTTATATCTAAAAATAAAGATGAAAAAATTGGTATGATGATAAAGGATATTTGTATTTTGTTAGGAATATTATCTGGCTTAGGGTTCTTTGTTTTTAAATATGTAATTAACTGGCTACTACCGCAGTATAATCCTTCATTAGAAATTCTTTCAATGACTTTTATTGCAATACCATATATACTGATTTCTAAAATATTGATTGCAAACTTATATAAAACGAGTCGTTCTGAGAGAAAATATTTTACGCATAGTGTATTATATGCAGTCTCGTCATTAGCATTTGTTTATGGAGTCCACTTGCTAACTCATAGTATGTTAGCTATCGCTATGGCTACTACAATGTGTTACGTTGCTTGGTTCTTATACACATCAAACTACGAATTTGATTATCTAAAAGGAACAATTAAAGAATTTAGTTTGTTAATTTTGCATGCTATAGTCCTATTTCTGACTACTAATGTAGTACAGAATTGGTATAGCCCAGTGATATACTTGTTATTCTCTATTCTAGTAATTTACTTATATAGAAATAGATTATCTACTATGGTTCAGTTTGTTAAGAGATAATTTTTATAAATTAGAGTAAGATAAAATAATTAGAAAAAATTATAAGAACTCAAATAAAGGAGCTTTTTAAAATGAGTATTTATGAGAAGTTAGTCAATAAAAAAATGAAGCTATCAATAATCGGGCTTGGCTATGTAGGAATGCCAATAGCAATCGCGTTTGCTAAACATTTAGATGCTATAGGTTTTGATAATAACGAAGAGAAAGTTAACGAATACTTAGATGGAATTGATGCAACTTTAGAAGTTGGAGATCAAGCGATACAAGACACTACACTTGAGTTTACGAGTGATGCAGAACGATTAAAAGAAGCTAACTTTCATGTGGTAGCTGTGCCAACACCAATAAATCAAGATAAAACACCTAACTTGAACCCAGTTGCTAGTGCAACAAGAACTTTAGGAAAGAACTTAGTCAAAGGATCAATAGTTGTCTATGAATCAACAGTTTACCCAGGAGTAACAGAAGATATCTGTATTCCAATCCTAGAAGAAGAATCTGGCTTAAAACATGGTGTCGATTTTGCTGTTGGTTACTCACCAGAAAGAATTAATCCAGGAGATAAAGTGAATACTTTAGAAACCATTGTGAAGATTGTATCAGCTTCAACGGATGAAGCTTTAGATGAAATTGCAAAAGTATATGAACTGGTTGTTAAAGCGGGCATTCATAAAGCACCAAGTATGAAGGTTGCTGAAGCAGCAAAAGTAGTTGAAAATAGCCAACGAGATATTAATATTGCTTTTATGAATGAGCTAGCTTTAGTATTTGATCGAATGGGAATTGATTCTAAAGATGTTGTAGATGCAATGAATACAAAATGGAATGCATTAGGCTTTACACCCGGATTAGTTGGTGGACACTGTATTGGTGTAGACCCATATTATTTTGTTTATGAAGCAGAAAATTTAGGATACCATAGCACAATTATTAAAGCTGGGCGTGAAATTAATGATAGTATGGGCGAATATATTGCAGATAAAGTAATAAAAGAATTGATTAAAACGGGTAAAACACCTGTAAAATCTAAAGTAGTAATTCTTGGCTTAACTTTCAAAGAAGGAACGCCAGATACTCGAAACTCAAAAGTTGAAGATATTATTAATACTTTACGTGATTATAATATTCAACCAATTATTGTGGACCCATGGGCGAATAAAGAAGAAGCTAAAAGAGAATACAATGTTGAATTAACTGATTTAGATGATATTAGTGATGCAGACTGTATAGTATTCACAGTTTCTCATCCAGAATTTATGGAGTTATCTAATGATGCAATTGGTAAATTATATAACCAAACACTACCAAATGATGAGAGAATCATTATTGATGTAAAAAGTATCTTAGATAAAGAAAAATTTGAGTCAGCAAACTATTCGTTCTGGAGACTATAATAAATAATACAAGGAAGCACTTTGTTGAGTGTTTCCTTTTTTACATATTTTAACAAAAAAATTTATTCTATCTAAAACCTTGTATCTATAATGATTGCTGAAAAACCCAACAGTTATAGTATTAGTGTTCGCTAAAAAAACATGCTAAGATAATTAGTATTATAGATGTTGTCGATGTTAGACAATACTATAATGTAAGCGATACATAAAAAACATGAGGAGGATTTTAACCAATTGAAAAGAAAAATATTAAAGTTATCTTTAGTACTAGGATTATTATTCCAACCAATAGCTACGATTCAAGCAAATGTAGTAGAGGAAGGTAACAATACTGAAGACGCGATTGAGTTAGAAATAGGCATTCTAAAGTCAAAAGAAGTTGATGATTTAATAGAACAGTTAAAAGTCTTATTATCAGCTGAACAGAATATGCAATTATCATTATTACTGGATGATGAAAATATAAGCCATAATTTTTCCGAAACATTACTTATTCATGAATCAAAAGATTTTGAGCAATCGAAATCACAGTATGATGATTATTTGGTAAACGAAGAGTTAACAGAAGACCAAAAAGAACTTATAAATGACTTTAAAGAATTAGCGAGAAATAGTATCGTACTAACTACATCTGCTGAAACAGATGTAGTAGAAGAAACTGAAATAATTGAAGATGGTGAAGAACCATCTACCTCAGAAAAGCCTCTTACTGAAAATGTGGAAGCAAATAAAGATACTGTAACAGCAAAAGAAGAGGTGGTATCGAAAGCTTCTTTTGACCAAGATACTGAATCGGCAGAGAAAGTTAAGGAAGAAAGTGAACCTACCCCGGAAAAGCCATTAGAAGTAGTTTCTACTGAAAAAGTTAATTACAGAGGTTATTTAAATAATGCTTCTGGATTAATTATGGAAACTCCAGGTGCTGAATTAGTTCGTACAGTAAATGATTTGGCTGGAGCAGAAGTGCGTGTAAATGAAGAAGCTTTAGTAACGGATGAATCCACTTGGTTATCTATACAAGTAATGGGAACTAACATAAGTGGGTGGGTACAAGCTTCTGTTGTTTCTGAAGAAAAAGTATCTACTGTGCAAGATGTAAATTATCGTGGTTATCTGGAACGTTCTAATGATACAATTAACACTAGACCATGGGGAACTAGAGGGTACCAAGAAATTCGTAGAGTAGGGAATCTTCAAGGAAAAGAAGTAGAAGTATTACAAGAGGCAACAACTCAACGAGCAACGTGGTTATATGTTCACGTCCGTGGAACAACCATTTCTGGTTGGATTGATCAATCTGGTGTAAAAGCTGAAACCATCTCAAATACAAAGACAGTTAATTACCGTGGAACCCTAGCACGTGCAAATGATACATTAAACACTAAACCTTGGGGTACACCTGATTATGAAGAAATCCGTCGAGTAGAGGATTTAACTGGACGAGAAGTAGAGGTTTTGAAAGAAGCAACAACTCAACGAGCAACATGGTTATATGTGTATGTTCGTGGTACAGATGTTTTTGGTTGGATTGATAAATCAGGAATAAACCCTGAAACAATTTCTAATACAAAGACAGTTAATTATCGTGGGACCCTAGCACGTTCAAATGATACATTAAACACTAAACCTTGGGGTACACCTGGTTATGAAGAAATTCGTCGAGTAGAGGATTTAACTGGACGAGAAGTAGAGGTTTTAAAAGAGGCAACAACTCAACGAGCAACGTGGTTATATGTTCACGTCCGTGGAACCAACGTAACTGGTTGGATTGACCGAGCAGGTGTAAAGTCCGAGTCGATTACTAGCCAGAAAAATGTTGACTATAGAGGATATCTAGTAAGAAGAAATGACACAATCAACACTCTCCCTTGGGGAGTTCCCGGTTTTAAAGAAGTACGTCGAGTGAATGATTTAAGTGGACGAGAAGTTAAAGTCACAAAGGAAGCAGTCACACAACGAGCAACGTGGTTACATGTTACTGTGTTAGGCACAAATGTTTCTGGTTGGATTGATAAATCAGGTATTACACCTGAACAAATTACTAGCCAGATTAACGTAGACTATGAAGCTTATGTTTTCCGATCAGCCGATACGATTAATTCTCAACCTTGGGGAACAATTGGAAATCGTACGATTCGTCGAGTAAACGATTTAGTGAATACAAAAGTTAAAGTAACTCGTGAAGCGAAAACTAAACGAGCAACTTGGGCTTTTGTTACAGTCCCAGGAACAAACATTGCTGGCTGGATTGATAAAAGTGGGTTGAGAGATAATATATTAATCTATTTAGATCCAGGACATGGTGGAATACCAAGAACAGGTGGAAACCCAGGACCAGTTTATAGCGGTGTAAGAGAACAGGATTTAAACTTAAATATTTCATTACAAGTAAGAGATCGACTAGAAAAACTAGGCTACCAAATTGTAATGTCAAGAGAAAATGATTTAAATTCATATCACAATCACTGGGAAGATGATTTATATGCACGACCAGCACATGCAAATGAGCTTGGTGCTGACCTACTAGTTAGCATACATCATAACGC
>CAMYQS010000016.1 GCA_947296835.1 uncultured Atopostipes sp. | reverse complement strand
GTAATAGACCAGCCGCTCCATCCATTAATAAAATCGAAATATAAACTGGCGAGTGAAATGAGTGCTAGGAAATACACGATAACTTTCGCAAAGTTGCTTCGTTTTCGTAAAAAAATAACGATTGTTGTCCAAGTTACAAATAAGCCAAACAATACATATTCTAAACCGAAAAATTGAAACGGATAAAATAAGGTGATGATGAAATAAAGGGCCACAACAACTAACGATACGCGGAAAAATACTTGTTTTGCTTTTTCACGGTTATAGCGTAAAGGCACACTCATAAATGAGGAGTCTTCTTGCAACTCATTATCTGCCGTTATTTTTAGGGACTGACCGCATAAAGGACATACAACCCAATCCCCTTTTACGGTTGTTTTACAATTTTCACAATAAGGCATTACTCTCCCAGCTCCTCTCTCGTGACTTTATTGACATCCACAGAAGCTTCCAGACCTTGATCTGTCAGATAGTTTATGAAATATTGATAGGTGTCTGTTTCCACAAATGGACTACAGAAAGTCACGTTCAGTTTATCTTTGTAACTGATCATACAAAATTGTGGACGAATAACGGATGTTGTAAAATAGAAATCTTTGACGTGTTTGCTCATTTGATCCGGTAAATTTAATGATCCTAAATTGGACATTGCAACGGTGATTTTTCGATTGTTTAGTTTATTAATCATCTTTAATATGAAGTCTTTCACTGGTCGTAAAACAACACGAGCGAATGGATTTTTCTCAAATTCAACATAGCGTTTTAAGCGCTCTTCAATCGCATCTTTTTCCAACTGTGTTTTAAATTGCTGATTTAACTTTTGGCAAATATCTTTTAAGCTTGGCTCTCTATTTTTCTTAAACGTATATTCTACAGTTGTCGTACTAAAAAAATTCCGTACCGTAGCCGATGGAAAAAATTGTCGTAAATTTATAGGAATGGACACACTTACCGTTGTCTGGTCTTTTTGACTTTGACTCGTTTGGTAAACTGAAAGTACATAAATAGCGGTTAAATAAATCGTTAATGAAACCTTCATTTCACGCGCTAGTTGTAAAGTATCCTTCACATCGAATTGCGCATTTACAATTCGAGGACGGTTGTCTGGCGTCAGTGTTCCTTTTATTTGGTGCACATTTTTATCTGTCG
Source organism: uncultured Atopostipes sp. (assembly GCA_947296835.1). Taxonomy (GTDB): domain Bacteria; phylum Bacillota; class Bacilli; order Lactobacillales; family Carnobacteriaceae_A; genus Atopostipes. The sequence goes on along the minus strand of CAMYQS010000016.1, from coordinate 11,912 downwards.
ATTGTTCAAATGGATAAAGCACAACCTTTTTTGGCGCTGTTTGTTCTTTATATAATTTTATGAATGGGTCTACCAGACGGTTGAATTGTCGTTTGTCCTTTTTCTCGATGAAATAACGTTTGAAACTGTCTTCCAAATCTGCCTTTTCTCTTTTAGTAATGGAATACAATCCTTCATCCTGCGTTTCATAACGTAAGCGAACATACTCTGTTAATAAGTCTTCGAAAAACCATAAAGCACCCGTTCCATCCGTTAAAGCATGAAACACTTCAAGGTGCACACGGTTCTTGTTATAAAGAACCCGGAACAAGAAATTTTTCTGTCCTGTTTCATAAATAGCCGTCATTGGCGTATCTTCTTCCTGTTGAACGCGAGGATTGACATCACTTTCTTCTAAGTAATACCAAAACACACCTCGTCTGAGTACATTGTGGAATAAAGGATATTCCTCATAAATATTATTTAATGCGTGTTGTAGCAAGGTTGGTTCAATTGTTTCCGTAAATTCAATGGTCATACGAAATACTTTAGTGTCAATTTCATTCTGAGCGGCTAAAAATATATTTGATGCATTATCTAGTCGGATCCAATTTTTACTTTCCATTTACTACCTCCAATCTAGTGATCATCCATTTAAAAATTCATTCATCAGTTCATACGCTTCACTTAACGGTTCGACATAAGGTGGATAAGTAATGAATCCATGGACACTTTCTAAAATACGGCGGATTTGAACATGGTTTCCGGCTCGTTTAAGTGCACGTCCATACTCTTCCCCTTCATCTCTTAAGGGATCGAACTCTGCCGTAAGGACTAATGTGTCCGGCTGATTATGATGAGCCTCCGCCATTAATGGTGAAACATAAGGGGACTTGCGGTCCTCCTCATTTGGTACATACATTTCCATGTATTCAGTAATTTTTTTAATCGTTAAACCATAATCATATCCATTTGTTCGGATGGATTCAAATGGTGAGTTTTCACTGTGATCCCAATAAGTTAATGGATAAATGAGTACTTGTTTGTGTGGGAGCGTAACCTTTTCTTCTCTTAATTTCAAAGAAACTGCAGCAGCTAAGTTTCCACCTGCTGAATCACCCATCAAAATAAACTTACGTTTTTTACCTTCAATCGTTGGTTCTTGTAAAACTTTCACCACTTGAAGGCAGTCTTCAAACGCTGCTGGATAAGGATGTTCCGGAGCTTTTCGATAGTCAATTAAATAAACCACTCGATTGAGATGGTTTGCTAAATTAACACATGCTGACGTATAGGTATCAACGTCTCCTAACACCCAGCCTCCCCCATGAATATAGATGACAGGTTCTTCATGCTTTCTATTTTTCGGATAAAAAATTCGGATCGGGATTTCATGATCTTGTGTTGCAGAATAGATTTTTTCATCTAGGAAATCATAGTCTTCACTAGATGGGTTAGAAAAGAATTTTTGCATTTTTCTGACCCATTCATAATCTTCTTGCATATCAATTTTTGGCGAAGATGCTAGTTTTAGTGCAAACTTAAATAAGGGATTCATTGCTTTCACCTCTCGGGATTATATTTCACTAAGTTTAGCATATTTTCACCCTAAAATCAGTTATCACAATCATTTGAACGTGTGAAAGGATTGTTAAAAAGGAGTGAAGATTGGAGTTTCTTTAGACATGACCTTGAAAAAAGGCATGAAAAAAGGTATAGTAGGAAGTAGGAAATAATCGTTCGCATTTTAAGGAGTTTCAACTTAATACATTTGGCTGTATGGGACTTCTCTACTCAACAAGGTGCTCGAGCGAGAACTTTTTAAAAGGAGTAGATCATTATGATTAAACTATACGTATCACCAAGCTGCACTTCATGTAGGAAAGCAAAGTCTTGGTTAGAGGAGCAAGGCTTGGATTATGTTGAAAAAAACATTTTCCACGAACCACTAACAAAAGATGAAATCAAAGAAATTTTGATGTTAACTGATGAAGGTACCGATGAAATTATTTCCTATCGTTCACAGGCGTTTCAGGATTTAGGTGTTGAGATTGAGTCATTATCAATGGCTGAATTACTAGACTTATTTATAGAAGAGCCTAGCTTAATTCGTCGTCCAATAATTATGGATGACCGTCGTCTACAAATTGGTTACAACGAAGAAGAAATTCGTATGTTCTTACCAAGAAAAATTCGCCAAGTTGAACTTGCTGAAATCCACGAAAGACTTGCAGAAGCGGAATCAGCATAGACGGTTTTCTCTTTTAAATAGAGGTTAATTGCTACCTCAAATAATTTCTGGCTGGCTATCTAATAGAGATAGTCAGTCTTTTTTTGTCTATATTTCAGGTCTATTCCAAGTATTCTTTCAATCTGTTTACTTTGAATTCCCCACCAAAAAGAAAAAGCTCTGGACATCATATCCAAAGCCTTTTTCTTTTTCTTTTTCTTTTTCTTCTTATTATTATTCAAATTCGATGAGTAAGTCATCACCTTTAACTTGCTCTTTTTCAACTACATGGACGGCTTTAATTATGCCATCAACGGGTGCTTGTACAGTTGATTCCATCTTCATCGCTTCGGTAACAATCAGGGTATCATTTTGACTCACTTTATCCCCTGGTTTCACCATGATTTTTACGACTGAACCTGGCATCTGTGCCCCAATTTGTTTTGGATTTGTACGGTCAGTTTTTTGGCGAACCATCACAGTTCCTTCTACATTTCGGTCGATAATTTCAACTTCATGTGGTAAACCATTTAGATCAAAATAAACGGTACGGTGTCCTCCTTCTCTAAGAGGCCCCACACTTGTTAATTCAATCAGTAGCGTTTTACCTGTTTCGATTTCAACCATGATTTTTTCATTTAATGTCATACCATAGAAGAAAGTCGGCGTTTCGATTACCTGAGTTTTATTATATTCTTCATAGAAACGTAGGTAATCTTTGTAGACTTTTGGATAGAGTGCATAACTTAATAACACCTTTTCCTCGATATTTCTTTCTGAAATCCATTCACTCACAGATTCATACGCTGCATCAAAATCATAATCCTCTAAATGGTTTCCAGGTCGATCCGTAATAAACTCGCGTCCTTTTAGTACGACTTCTTGCAGTTCTTTATTCATGCCTCCAGCTGGTTGACCGATTTGCCCTTGGAAGAACGAAATAACGGATTGCGGGAAGTCTAACTGCATCCCTTGTGCGATAACACTCTCTTCGTCTAATTCGTTTTGAACCATGAAAAGCGCCATATCTCCGACAACTTTAGACGATGGGGTAACTTTAACGATATCACCAAATAAGATATTGACACGATGGTACATATCTAACACGCCATCGAATTGTTCACCTAGACCTAATGAATTCGCTTGTGCGCGTAGGTTACTGTACTGCCCACCAGGTATTTCATAATCATATACTTTTGTAAAAGCTGTTTTCAAGTCGGATTCAAACGGTGCATAATATTGGCGGGTTGTACGCCAGTAATCTGCCATTTCATCATTCGCTTTTAAGTTCACATTAATCGTACGGTCAGTGCCTTGACGTGCGTAATATAGCGCATTCGCATCTGGTTGAGCATTTTGACCCGATAAAGAAGCATTTGCGGTATCAATAATATCGACCCCTGCATCAATTGCACGTGAGTACATTGTGATCCCGTTACTACTTGTATCATGTGAATGTAGATGAATTGGAATCGTGACTTCTTCTTTTAGACGTTTAATTAATTGATACGCCGCTTCTGGCTTCAATAAGCCCGACATGTCTTTAATACCTAGTAAATGTACGCCTAGCCCTTCTAATTCTTTTGCCAGATCTACGTAGTAATCGAGTGTATAAATCGTTGAGCGCTCGGGATCAAGGATATCACCTGTGTAACAAATGGTTCCTTCAACTAACTTTCCGGTTTTCAACGCTTCTTCTATAGGCAGCTTCATTGTTTCAATCCAGTTTAGTGAATCAAAGATACGAAACACATCAATTCCTTTTTCAGCACTGGTCTGAATAAACTGACGGATGACATTATCTGGATAGTTTTTATATCCAACTGCGTTTGAAGCACGTAATAACATTTGGAACGGAATATCTGGAATTAAGGCACGTAATTCTTCTAGACGTTTCCACGGGCTTTCTTTCAAGAAGTTATAAGCCACATCAAATGTCGCCCCACCCCACATTTCAAGCGAGAAATAATCTTTCATTGTTTCGTTCATGTAGGGTGCGATTTTTGTCATATCATGCGTACGGACTCGCGTTGTCAATAATGACTGATGGGCATCGCGTAAAGTTGTATCGGTTAATAGCGCATTATCAGTTGCTAATACAGCTTTTGCTACGGCTTCCGGCCCTTTTTCATCTAAGAGGTGTTTGAAGGTTCTTTGTGTAGTCAGCTCTTTTGCAACAGGTATTGTTCGTTCTTCAAAACTCGGTTTCTTCTCCACTTCAATACCTGGGAAGCCGTTCACCGTTACATCCGCTATATATTTTAAAATCTTTTGTCCACGATTACGTGGTGGGACAAAATCGAATAATTCTGGATAGTCTTGGATAAACGTCGTATCGTAATCCCCATCTTGGAATTTTGGATGCTGAATAATATTTTTCAAGAAACTAATATTCGTTTTCACCCCAACGACTTTCATTTCATCCAGTGCTCTTTCCATTTTTGAAATGGTTTCCGATACCGTCGCGCCACTCGCCGTGATTTTAACTAACAGCGAATCGTAGAACGGTGAAATATTCGATCCTCTAAAAGCGTCTCCTGCATCTAAACGTAGACCCGGCCCACCTGGTGATTGGTATCCAATAATTTTACCTGTATCTGGGACAAAATTATTGCGGGGATCTTCTGTCGTGATTCGAGATTGAAACGCATAGCCTGAAACTTTAATGTCTTCTTGAGCGGGCATTCGAATTTCATCACCAAATAAGTTCTCGCCATCTGCAATTAAAATTTGTGTTTTAACGATATCGATTCCCGTAACTTTTTCCGTAATCGTGTGTTCAACTTGGATACGCGGGTTAACTTCGATAAAATAAAATTCATCGCCTGAAACTAAAAACTCAACCGTTCCAGCATTCACGTAACCAATATGCTCCATTAACTGGAGTGCAGCATCACATAATTGTGTTCGGATGCCTTCGTCTAATCCATAAGCCGGAGCAACCTCAACCACTTTTTGGTGGCGTCTTTGCACCGAACAGTCTCGTTCATATAAGTGAACGATATTTCCGTGTTGGTCACCTAATATTTGAACCTCGATATGCTTCGGTTGATCAATATACTTCTCAACATAAAGTGAATCGTCACCAAATGAGTTGATTGCTTCAGATTTTGTACGCTCAAATGCCTCTTGCACTTCGCTCTCCGCGTTCACAATACGCATTCCTTTTCCACCACCACCACTTACCGCTTTAACGATAATTGGATAGCCGTGTTCTTTACCAAAATCATATATATCTTCGACAGATGAAATTTTACCATCTGTTCCTGGGATAACGTGCAAGCCAGCATCGATCGCTGTTTCACGCGCGCGTGTTTTATTCCCAAACATATCTAAGTGTTTCAGTTCTGGACCAATAAAAATAATGCCCTCTTCTTCACAACGGCGTGCGAATACTTCGTTTTCACTTAGAAATCCGTAGCCTGGGTGAATCGCATCAACATTCTTTTGCTTTGCTAATTTTAAAATACCTTCAATATCTAAATAGCTTGAGTCGGACTAAGGCCTTCTCCAATTAAATAAGATTCATCCGCTTTTTGACGATGTAATGTGCCTACATCTTCTTTTGAATGGATCCCAATTGTCTTAATTCCTAGCTCATGACAAGCGCGCATAATTCGAATCGCGATTTCACCACGGTTAGCAACTAATACTGTTTTTATATTTTTCATTCACTCAACTCCTCCATCATTACACTCATATTATAGCGTAAAACGCTCTTGTAAAATAGATTATTCCTCTTCAAATTGCTCTTTAAGCGCAACGATTAATGGCTTCATCCATTCGCCTAATGTTTTTAATTCAAAACCTTCTAAGTGAATTTTTTCTGAAATTAAGTACTGATCGTGCGGCGTATTAAATGGGGAGCTTTCTTCAAAGTGTTCCATTTCAACAAGGTCTAATGGTTTGTTAAGCCCTTCTGAAATCCAATCCATCAATGTGCCAAGCGTTACGGCATCACTTGAGCTGATGTTATAAATATCACTTTTGTTCTTTTCAATTGCCCAAACAATCGATTCTGCAGCTGTTGTGCCTTTAACATAATTCACTTTTGAATTGAGATTGTTGAAGTAAATTTTCTCGTTATTTAATGCTTTTTCAACGTAGAAATGCAGTCTCTCGGTATAATCATCGATATCAAGGACGATTGGGAAGCGAAAAGCCGTTACGTTAAAAGGTGCTTTCGTATATAGGATAGCCTCTGCTTGGCGCTTACCTTCGCCGTAAGTCACTTCGATTGTTTCATCAATGTCATAAGTCGTTGGATTGAAATCCGTCTCCTGATAACCGTCTTTATCACCTGAATAAACAGCCATTGATGATGTGAAATAAAATTGGTCTGTAAGACTTTCAAACTTATCAATCATTAATTGCGCATCTTCTTTTGTATAGAGAACGTTATTGAATACGGCATCCCACTTTTGATCGGCTACCTCTGCCCATCCTGGATGCGTCCCGTCACTAGCATCTAATATAATATGGTCAACCGAATCGCCAAATGGATGCGGAGAATTTCCTCGAGTTGCGATGGTTACACGATGACCACTATCAAGCAGTAACTCTACAGCCTTCATTCCAAAAAAGCGTGTTCCACCCAGTACTAAAATATTTTTCACTTAAAATTCCTCCTTCGAACTTATAGCCCTATCATATCAAATTTTCACTCAATCTTAGAATAATAATCCTTATACGAAACACAAGCACATCATTAGCATCACTAGTTAATCCATGGTATAAATGAATTAAGATGAACAGAACGATAAGAGGAGGAACACCAATGCCATGGGATATGAAGGATTATCCTGATTCAATGAAGAATATGGATCCTCTTTTGCGTAAGAAAGCAATTGATATCGCAAATGCATTAGAAGCTCAAGGGTATGATGATGGCCGAGCCATCCCAATTGCCCACGCTGAAGCCCAAGAATGGTTGGATGATGCTTCTGAAGACGAATTGAAAGAGTTTGAGCAAGCACCGGATCCTAAAAAAGATGATAACCACGAGTTAACCGTAAATATGGATCTGGTTGATAATGATGTCAAAGTCTTTTATGAAGAGGACGTTTGGAAAGTCCAGACAGTCGGTGCCGATCGAGCGGATCAAACTTTCAACTACAAAGAGGATGCCATTAAACGTGCAGAAGAAATGGCTGAGAATAAAGAAAGTAAAGTCATAATTTATAAGCAAGATGGCAACATACAGACGAAACGAAACCCATCAAAATAATTAATAGAACAATAAAACATTAGGAGGAAAACGTATGAGTTACGATATGCATGATTTACCACCAAAATTTATTGCTTTAAATCCTTGGATAAAAGGTAAGACTATCGACCTTGCTAATAGTAATCCAGATGATTCAAAGGATAAAAACTTATTATTTGAAGAAGCATCTGTCGAAGCAGAAAAATGGTATGACACAGCGTCAGACGAAGAAAAAGAGGATATCCTAAAAAGATATCCTGCAGATTTAGATGTAAAAGATTAAATGAAGTAATTTAATAAAGAAGTACACCACTCATTTGGTGTACTTCTTTCTTTATGTAGAGTCTAAATCTTGCGTGTCTACAAACAAATTACGCCTGCATAAGATAGCCTTTTCTCACAAGGCTTATGGTATTAAGTTATCCTGTATGTCGATCAATCGATTATCTGGACTCTAAGACTGTGTAACCTCACAAAGTCTGTGAAATCTCCCCTTTACACGCTTGTAAATAAATTATGAGCGGGCAAGAAGTTCTCACGCGCTTGTAAATAAATTACGATCACGTAAGACCCCTTATTCTCACAAACTCTGTGAAATAACACTATCTAATCCGTGAGCAACCCAATTATTTGATACTAATACTCTTTATTTCTCACAAGCCCTTTAAAAAAGTACTTCTCTTCCACACGTAAACAATTTAACTGCAAACAAATACATTATGTGCACATTCAAAAAAAGGCTGCCTCTAATTTCTAGAGACAACCTCATACGCCATATGTTATAGCATAATTAATATTTTAAATTATAGGGATGGATCAGTTGGATCCACGTGGTCTGTTCCTGGTTTCTTAGCTTCTTCTTCAACTTTGCGGTCTAATTTATCTAACTGCTTAGAAGCGAAGTCGCGTCCACCTAGTCCAAATGCTAATGCGAATGCTACGGCTAATCCACCGATAATGAACATGAATGCTCCATTAACAATGTTTGATGCAAAGTTTAATTGATCTAATACCATAAATAGTGCGAAAGCAATCAGTACGTATTGCACTAATCTTCCAGCCCACTTACTACCTGTAGACTGTGAAATTAAACCAGCTAACCATTGACCACCAATTACACCTAATGCTAGGATGATGATTGCAAAGATGACGTTTGGTAAGTAAGCGATAATCGCTGCACCAATCGCATTTAATACTTCTAAGTTTAAAGCGTTTAGTGCTTCTACAAAGAAGAATAATCCAATTAATCCGGCAACAATTTGTCCACTAATTTTAGCTAGGTCAAGGTTTTGAGTCCCTTTAACATCTAAACCTTTAGTAACGTTATTGATTCCAGTTCCGCTTAGTAAGCTTGTAACTAGATCTCCAACAAACTTAGCGATTGCAATACCCACACCTAATAAGATAACTGCAACTAAGATATTTGGAATAGCTGCTAAGACAGCGTTCAATACATTAACGATTGGCTCTGAAATTGAACGAATACCTAATGTTTCAAGTGCAACAACAAGAATTGGAATTAAGACTAATACATAAGCAATATTCGCTAATACATTCGCGATTGTATCTTTACGTTCTGTTGCAACACCAGCTGATGGGTCCGCTGTCGTATCTTGGTTTGTAAATTTCGATACCCAACGATCCACGTTTAGCGATAGTGCTAAATTATAAACCAAATTCTTAACAAATTTACCAACTACAAAAGCAGCAACTACTAGTACAACTGCGCCAATAATATTAGGTAAGAAAGCTAATGCTGTGTTTACCATATTTTGAATTGGCTGATACACTGATGTTAAGCCGAATGTTTCAAAAATTCCAGGTAAGAATAAAATCCATACTAGATAATAAAAGACTTGTGCGAGCATATCAATTGTATTTCTACCTTGTTCTGCCGTTTTAACTGCACCCCAACCTGCTAACTTATCATCTAAATTAACAGCCTCAAGTCCTGCTTGAATGGCTTTCTTCACTAAAGTAGCAACTACCCAAGCAACAATGATTAATAAAATACCCATTATTAACTTCGGTAGCATACTTACCATAGAGTTCCATAAATGATTCAATTCATTCATAACTATTCTCTCCTTCATAAATTTATTTTCTTATGTATCTATAAAAGTAGTATAAGAATAAATAAATATCTTTTAAAGGAAAAGGGCTTATAGCCGCTAACTTTTTATGTGAAATGCAAAAAAGACCCCTAAAAAGCAAAAAAACGCAGACAGGTCATTGTCTACGCTTGCTGGCAATCTATTCAATTAAATTGATTAGATAAGAGCAGTGTTCACATCCACTGGCTCCTCATCACTATATTCTCATGCAGTGACGTGCAAATGACCTTCTGTAAAAGCTTGTTTCAGGTCGGCTCATCGCATAAGCTTTAATAATATAACACGCCTTCTAAAGGAATGCAAACCTATTTTTACTTTCTGTATGAAATGAGCAAAAAAATAGTCCTTCCTGAATCAAAACATTTCAGAAAGGACATGTTTAATCTATTAGAATACTGGAATAGATGCACCTTTTGAGTCTTCAATAATTACTTCTTTAGTATCATCCGACTGGTAAAGCTCAACGACACGTTTTAACACTTCGTCATCTGCACGATCGCTATGCGCTACAATAATGTTCACATATGGGTTCTCACCTGGTTCAGCTTCTTCAATCAGCAATGCATCTTCAACTGGCTGTAGACCTGCGTCACGAGCGATTCCTGAGTTAATAACCGCTAATGGTGCTTCTTCTAAAGAAGCAGGTATGTTCGCTGCTGCTAGTTCTACAATTTCAAAGCCATGTGGATTTTCGACATCTTTTAGCGTTGGTGTTAATCCGACTTCTGGATCAACAGTAATTAGACCAGCTTCTTGTAATAGTAACAGTGCACGTCCACCGTTCGTCACGTCATCCGGAATAATAATCTTCGCACCGTCTTCAATCGCGTCTATTTCATCCAAAAGGTTGGAATAAATGCCCAGTGGTGCATAACTCGTTTCCCCCACAACTTCTAGGTTATAACCAAACTGTTCCACTTCATTTTCAAAATAGATATAATGCTGAAATGAGTTCAAGTCAAGTTCTCCTGCATCTAACGCAGCGTTTGGTAATGGGTATGAGTCAAAGTATACTACTTCTATCTCAATACCTTCTGCAGCTGCTTTTTCAGCAACGTGGTTCCAAACGACTGAGTCACTTCCAACAACTCCGACTTTTACAACGTTAGAATCTTCAGAAGCAGAATCTCCACTTCCACAAGCTGCGAGCACCAATACTGCGACAAAAGCTAATGCGATAATACGTAACGTTTTCTTCATTTTAATAATCTCCTTTTAATGTGTAGTTTTTTTAATAACAATACTGCCAATTCTTTCAATGATTAAAACAAATAATAAAATCACGATAACTGAAACATAGGTGATATCCGTCATGTAGCGGTTATGTCCGTAGCGGATAACAAATGCTCCAATTCCTCCACCACCGACAACTCCACCCATCGCAGTCAGTCCAAGTAGACTAATCGTTGTGATGGTCGTTGAGCGAGCCAATGCTGGAATGCTCTCACGAAGGTAAACTCGGAATATAATCGCTAATGGCGATAACCCCATCGATTGCGCTGCTTCGATTAAACCTTGATCAATATCCGATAATGCCGCATCGACTTGTCTGATAAAGAATGGTGTCGATCCGATAATCAGTGGGAAGATAGCACCTTTTACTCCGATGAATGTTCCCATAATAACTGCTGTTATTGGGATTAAAACGGTAATTAAAATAACAAATGGAATCGACCGAAAAATATTTGTTATACCATCAATCGTGCGATAAATAAAGCGATTTTCTAATATATTTCCTTCTCGAGTCACAACAAGTAGTGTTCCAAGGAACAAACCAATAATAAAAGTGAAAATTCCGGAACCAAACATCATAATCAGTGTTTCTTCTATACTGAGCACAAAGTCACTCCAGTAAACGACTAAGTTTGGTGTATATTGTTCCATTAATTGAATAATTGAATTAGGCACGTTTGATCACCTCTACTTTTATCTTTCTGTTACTGAAATAATCGAATACTTCTTGTTCCAAGTCCCCTGATATGTTTAATATGACAATTAACGAGCCCAGAACTGTGTTCGTAATTACTTCAACGTTAGCGAATATAATACTTGGCTTAATATCAAATTTCTTCGTCACTTCAGCAATTATCGCCTCTTCCGTTTTTGCACCATAGAAGTCTAGGCGCCAAATCTGCTGCCCAGCATCTAATTCCACAATTGAAGCCTTTTCTTCTATCAACTCGTCAATACGCGATAAGCTTGACGTTGAGCTGATAAATTCTTTTGAAATCAATGCTTGTGGATTTGAGAAGACTGAAACAACGTCGTTTAACTCAACCACTCGTCCCTCTTCCATAACAGCCACTCGATTACAGATTTCTTTTATCACGCTCATTTCATGCGTAATAATAACAATTGTAATACCTAGTTTTTTATTTACTTC
>CAMYQS010000015.1 GCA_947296835.1 uncultured Atopostipes sp. | reverse complement strand
AAGTCGAAGTGATCGTTCTTGCGAATGGCGAAGCAGTTCGCTATTATGAAACAGAATCGACTGAGACAGACACAGAAAAATTAATAGCGCTCTCAGAGAAGGGTGTTCATTTCACCGCATGTAACAATGCCTTAAAAGCACAAAGATTAAACAAAGAAGTTCTTTACCCTTTTGTAAATATTGTACCTGCAGGTATCACGGAACTTGTACGGAAACAGCAGATGGGTTATGCCTATATTAAAGCATAGACCGAGTAAAATGAGATGTGTATTTTGTATGAAAACTCTTTTTGTTTTCAATGAATGCGCATAATTGATGGAAAAATATCCATTTCTAACGTATAATTGATTATGTAGATTATATTCGAACGGAGAGAATGGATTGACAGGATTATTTATTACCGTAGAAGGACCCGATGGGGCTGGGAAGTCAACGCTTGTATCAAAGCTAAATAAAAAGTTACAAGACGTATTGACGGTACCTTTCATTGCAACAAGAGAACCAGGTGGCAGTGACATTGCTGAAAAGATTCGCGAGGTTATTATTGACCCTGAGAACAAAGAGATGGACGCAAAGACAGAAGCATTATTATTTGCGGCTAGTCGTCGTCAGCACATCATCGAAACCATCCAACCCGCTTTAAATCGTGGGGAAGTGGTATTATGTGATCGCTTTGTCGATAGTTCTATTGCATATCAAGGTGCAGGACGTGAGATTGGCGTTGAAGAAGTGGCGACATTAAACCAATTTGCGACAGAAAATTTAACACCCGATTTAACACTTTACTTAGACGTAGACGCACAAGTAGGTTTAAATCGAATCGGACACAAAAACTCAAATCGTAAAAAAGACCGATTAGAGTTAGAGGAAGTTTCATTCCATAATCGTGTACGAGATGCGTACCTGATTTTACTTGATAAAAATGCAGACCGCATTCAGTTAATTGATGCAACGAAAAGTCCGAATGAAGTACTAGAGGCAGCATGGACTGTGTTGGAAAACGAACTAATTAAACGTAATTTAATCGATACAAGATGAAAGAGAGGAACAGATAATGAAACTTATTATAGCGATTGTTCAAGATGAAGATAGCAAAAGACTAAATGAAGCATTCACTAAAAACGGGGTACGTTCAACTCGATTAACATCAACAGGTGGCTTTATGCGTTCTGGAAACAGCACGTTTATCGTAGGAATCGAAAACAGTAAAGTCGATCCAGTCATTGAAATTATCGAAGAAGTATGTTCAACTCGTGTCCAATCAATCATGTCACCACCATCGTATGACTTTAACTTTGAAATGAATTTAAACTATCCAGTAGATGTTGAAGTTGGTGGAGCAACAGTATTTGTATTAGACGTTGAACAATTCAAGAAAATATAAGATGAGCCTAGGAAGTTAAAGATATGCCTATAATTACAACTAAACAACCTGAAATCAGCAACTTGTTCACGAATTTGATTGAAACCAATCGTTTACAACATGCCTATATTTTTGAAGGTGTTGCTGGAACCGGAAAATACGAAATGGCTCAGTGGATTGCACAGAGCTTATATTGTCAAAAAAATACAAACAATCAATCACCTTGCCTTGAATGCAATCAATGTTTACGTATTCAGCAAGGTGATCATCCTGATGTGACAACACTTGCACCTGATGGACTGTCGATTAAAGTTGACCAAGTCCGTGCGATTAAAGAAGAATTTTCTAAAAGTGGTATGGAAACACGACGTAAAATTTTAATCGTAAAAGACATGGACAAAATGACCATGAACGCAGCGAATAGTTTGTTAAAATTTATTGAAGAACCCGAAGGTGAAATTACAATTATGCTTCTAACAACGGAGGTACAGCAATTATTACCGACGATTGTCTCTAGAGCACAAATTATTCATTTTCCTGTTCGCGATATCTCGATTCGAATCGACGACATTCTTGAAAAAGGTATACCGAGAGAGGCGGCTACAATATTGGCCTACTTAACTCAAGATACCGATCGTGCCGTTGAAATTTATGAGAGTGAAGAATTCAATAACATTGTTGAAATAGTTTGGAAATGGTTCTTATTGTTACACAAAAATAAAGACCAGGCCCTAATTTATATTCAAACAGATATCATGACCTTTGGAAGCAATCGTGAACATGCTTCGTTGATTCTAGATTTACTCATTTTACTTTATCGTGACTTAACAGCAATCTGTTTTGAACAAGAACGAATTATAGCTTTCTCAAAACATGAAGCGACGTTAAATGAGATGGCTTCAATGAAACTACAAGTGAGATTGCCAGATATTTTAACCCTTATTTTAGCAGGTAAGAAGAAATTAAGTCGTTATGTATCGGCCCAAGGTGTTTTTGAACAAATTGCTTTAAATATATAAGAAAAATAAAAATGTAGAATAGGAGTGGGATATGTGAAGAAAAAAGAAATCATAGATTCGATTGTTGAAGTCGAAAAATCTACAGAAGCCACTCTCCAAACAATCAGTACGCTAAAAGAAGAAATCGTAAAACTTTTAGAAGAAAATCATACCTTGCAGATGGAAAATACACATTTGCGAGAACGTTTATCGAAAGAGACCCAGCCGTTAACAGAAGAGGAAACAAGTGGACTAACGAAATCCCGATTAAACCTTGAGAACATTTACGAAGATGGGTTTCACGTATGTAACATTTTTTATGGGCAACGTCGTGTAGAAGACGAACCCTGTGCTTTTTGTTTAGAAGTTATTTATGGTGAGCGCAAGTAATAGTTCCCTTTTCACAGGGTTCTATTACTTTTTTTGCGTAAGGGAAAAGGGAGTATAAAGGTGCTAAAAAAGAACGAGCGCATTGATCAGTTAATGCAATATAATTTAGAAATAATTCAAAGTTCAGATGTCTTTTCGTTCTCCTTAGATGCGGTTTTATTAGGAGACTTTGCGAAAATTAGAAACCGACATGACTTAAAAGTTGTCGATCTCTGCTCAGGAAACGGAGCCGTTGCACTAATGTTGTCTCAAAAGACAAAGAGTCCAATTTATGGCATTGAAATCCAACCGGAATTGGTTGATATGGCTAGAAGAAGCGTTACATTGAATAAATTGGATGACCAAGTCACAATTGTAGAACGAGACTTGAACGATATTAGTACCGATCATTATGACTCGGTCGATGTCATCACATGTAATCCACCATATTTTCCTTTAGAAGAAAAAGGCCATGTGAATCCAAACGAACACCTCGCTATTGCGCGTCATGAAATCCATGTGAACTTGGAGCAGCTGATATTCAAGATTTCAAAGATGCTGAAGATGAATGGGAAAGTTTACTTAGTACATAGACCTGATCGTTTCCTAGAGCTGATGGATGAAATGAGAAAACAAAACATTATGCCAAAACGAGTCCAATTTATTTATCCAAACGAATCACAAAATGCGAATATGGTATTAGTTGAGGGGATAAATAAAGGGAAAGTAGCTGGATTCCAAATGCTACCACCACTTTATGTGCATGATGAACATGGAGAGTATCGCCCAGAAGTTAGGAAGATTTTGTATGGCGAAGAGTAAAGAAAACACAAAAACGAACTACAGTTATTTTTACGTTTTATGGTGTAAAGATAATACGTTATACGGTGGTTATACAACCGATTTAACCAGAAGAGAAGAAGAGCATAATTCAGGGACAGGCGCAAAATACACGCGTCCAAGAACAAGACGTCCCCTTAAAATGATTTATGCCGAAACATTTGAAACGAAACCAGAAGCAATGCGTGCAGAATATGCATTTAAACAATTAACACGGGCGAAAAAAGAACAATATTTGGAACAGGGTGGAGTAAAGTTCCCATTATCCAAAAAAAGAGCCTGTGTGGTCAAAGAGGTGATTGAACTTGCAAACACAACAGAGTTATAAAGAAAACGATAAGGGGACGCTTTATTTGGTTCCAACGCCTATCGGAAACTTAGATGATATGACATTTCGTGCGATTCAGACGTTAAAAGACGTCGACTTAATCGCTTGTGAAGACACACGTGTGACACAAAAATTATTAAATCATTTTGAAATTGATACGCAAAAAACAAGTTATCATGAACACAATGTAAATGAGAAGACGCGCGAATTAATTCGCGATTTACTAGAAGGTAAAAATATTGCTCAAGTTAGTGATGCAGGAATGCCTTCAATTAGTGATCCGGGTGTTGAGTTGGTTAAAGCTGCAATTGAACATCAAATACCCGTGGTGCCTTTACCAGGGCCAAATGCAGCTGTCACAGCATTAATTGCTTCAGGTATCTCACCACAGCCGTTTACTTTTTATGGCTTCTTAAGCCGTAAAAAATCAGAATTAACGGAAGAGTTGGATACGCTAAAAGATAAAGAGGAAACGCTCGTGTTTTACGAGTCGCCTTACCGGTTAGCTAAGATGTTAAAAAGTTTAGCAGATGTTTTTGGTGAAGACCGTCAAGTAGTGTTAGCGCGTGAAGTAACAAAACGTTACGAAGAATTTGTTCGAGGGACTGCAACAGAAGTTAGTGTCTGGGCAGATGAGACAGAGCTCAAAGGTGAGTTTGTTGTCATCGTTTCTGGTAATGACAACATCGTTGAAGAAACACTTTGGGAGAACTGGACTATTTTAGAACATATCGAATATAAAATGAATTTTGAAAAGATGTCGAGTAAACAAGCGATAAAAGAAGTTGCGAAAGATCGCGGCCTACCAAAACGTGAAGTTTACGCTGAATACCATCAATAATATCAAAACACCACTTACCTATCGAAAAGGCGAGTGGAGTTTTTTTACTTATTCAGATATATAAATACTAAAATCAAAATAATCAAAATGCCAATAATGACGGATAGAATGGTACTACAAGTCATTAGATGTTTAAAAATCTTATCTTCTCTTTCAGCTTGTGCTTTTTCTTCTGGATTTTCGTGTTCATGGTCAAATGGATTCAAATAATCTTTTTTCATTTCATCAACTCCTCATATAATGATTATACCGTTTTTAATTTCAAAAGAAACATGTCTGTAATAAGCTTTACAATAAAGGGTTTTGTTTCGCTAAAATTATACACATATGAAGTAATATTGAAATTTCTATTTGTAAAATATGAAATAAGTGTTAGAATGTAATCAAACTGAAATATTATTCAATACAAATAAGAAAGTTGGTAAGCATTATGCTACATAATTTTCGTTTGCTATTTGTCACTGTAGCGACATCTGCACTACTTGTTGCATGTGCTGATGGCACAAATGAAAATACCTCTGGCATTGAAAATCCATTTGAAGGTGTGGAAATCACACATGCTGATAAGGCAGAGGAGTCAGAGCCCAATAGACTACTTAAAACAGAAGCATCTGAAGATACGGATGAATTGTCCGATATAGCGGAAGAAGTGGAAGTGGCAGTAGAAGACGCAGATCAAGAAGCTGAAACAGTTGAAGAAATAGAAGCAGTACTAGAGGTTATCGATCCCGTTACTCAATTAGCGTTCGAGGAAATAATTGATGTGATTGGTATTGATAAAGAGAAACATTCGTTTATCTTTAATCAAACAGAAGATTATATTGAAATAGAAGTACGCGAGAAAAAAGATAGTGGTGCAACACCATTAGTTGGAAAATATCGTTATCACTTAGATAAAGATAGAGTCCTTTCAATGGATTATCTAACTGGAGAATTTATACCTCACGAAGAACCAGGAGAATAAACGATATAACTAAATGTGGCGAATCAGGATAAATTCTTGGTTCGTCATTTTGTTTCTTATAGGGATCGTCTTTTAATTAGTCTATATTGGGCACCTAAAATGTTAATCGATTCATTCCGCTGACATTTCGATAGCCCCAAAAAATGTGGAACTCACGACAAAGGAAGGCGGCTGTGTCGCATGTCGATAGTTTAAATGTTAATCGATTCATTCTGCTGACATTTCGACAACTAAAACGGTAAAATCGATTACTTTTAAAAGCCTTCTGTTCTATCATTTTACTTTTTAAACAATCTCGGATGTGGTATCATGATATTATTATTAAAAAACGATGAGAATTTAAAAGGAGAATAAGAATGGCAGAAGAGTTAAAGGTACGTTCAGAGGTTAGTGAAGATTTAAAATGGGATTTAACAGGTATTTTTGCGACGGAAGCAGATTTTGATGCAGCGTTTGCGGCATTCCCAGAAAACATTGCTAATTTCGTCTCTGAATACAAAGGAAACTTAAACACAGCAGAAGATGTTGTTGCAGCATTACATAAATACGAAGCGTTAGTAGCGTCAATTAATCACCTCGGACAATATCGTAGTCTACCGATTCAGGCTGATATTACGGATGGTGAAGCAGCAAGTGAATATCGCTCGGTTTATTCAGTCATTTCACAAGAGAGCGCGAAGTTAAGTTTCTTTGACTCAGAAGTGCTAACTCTTTCTGAAGATGAATTACAACGAGTTGGTGATTTAGAGCCAGGTTTTAAAACTTGGGTTCGCAAAACAACGAAAAGCAAAAAAGCAGCGTTAGCGCCAGAAGTAGAAGAAGCATTACAGTTATTAAATCCTGTATTAGGTTCATTCTCAGATATCTACGAACAAGCTCGTGGAAATGACCCGGACTTTGGAACGTTTGAAGTAGACGGAAAAGAATACCCATTAAGCTTTGTTTTATACGAAGACTTCTATATGTATTCAACGGATCCAAAAATTCGTCGCGCATCTTATGACAAATTCAACGAAGTTCTTGGACAATACAAAAACACGATTGCGACAGCTTACTACAATCAAGTCGTTAAAGAGAAAACAATCGCGACAATGCGTGGTTACGACTCAGTTATTGATTACTTATTAGAACCACAAGAAGTAACACGTGAAATGTACGACCGTCAAATTGACGTCATTATGGATAAATTTGCGCCAGTTATGCGTAAATACATTACCCATTTAAAAGAAGAAAATGGCTTAGATAAAGTAACCTATGCCGATTTAAAGATTGATGTTGATCCAGAATTCAAACAAGACATTACAATAGAAGAAACAAAAGATTTAGTAAAAGGTGCACTTGCGCCATTAGGTCAAGATTATGTAGACTTAATGATGCAGTCATACGATGAACGCTGGGTAGACTTTGCACGAAACGTTGGAAAACGTTCAGGTGCATTCTGTTCAACGACTTATAAAAAACACCCATACATCATGATGTCATTCTCTGGATTACTAAGCGATGCTTATACATTATTCCACGAGTTAGGTCATGCTGGACAAGGGGTGTTATCACATCAGAATAATTCTTACACAGCTGCTCGTCCATCACTTTACTTAATAGAGGCACCGTCAACATTTAACGAATTAATGCTGACAGATTTCTTAAAGAATCAAACGGATGATGCGCGTACAGAACGCTCAGTGTTATCAATGATGATTTCAAAAACGTACTTCCATAACTTTGTAACGCACTTATTAGAAGCAGCGTACCAACGTGAAGTATATCGTCTAATTGATGCTGGTAAGAGTTTCGATGCGAATACATTATCAGCATTAAAACGTGATGTTCTAGAAACATTCTGGGGTGACGCGGTTGAAATCGAACCAGGTGCAGAATTAACTTGGATGCGTCAACCACATTACTACATGGGTCTATACCCATACACGTACTCAGCTGGTTTAACGATTGCGACTCAAGCATTCTTAAAGATTAAGGATGACGAGAAGAACATGGAAAACTGGTTAGACTTCCTAAAAATGGGTGGACAAGAAGCGCCATTAGAAGCGACTAAAGTTGCAAACGTTGATGTAGATACAGACCAAGCATTACTGGATACCATCCAATATCTAGATGATTCAGTTGACCGTATTATCGAATTAACAAACGAATTAAAAGCATAATTTTATGAAATGAAAAACTCACGAACGGACGTAAAAATCCGGTCGTGAGTTTTTTTTCTTAATTATTCAATTTTCGACGTTAAATTATTATTATTTTAGTTCCAATATTCATCAATGTCTTTGGATGAGTTCGTTACCGGGTCCGTTAGCGGTTTTGGAACATCCGCTATCAACGCTAAAATCTCGTCATAATCACTGGCATTTCCATATTGCATATCATGCTGGGCACCATTTGTCGGATAAGATCCAACAATTTCAAAGTTTTCAGAGGCATCCAGTTTCTTGTGACTCGTTCCGGCAGGCAATAATACAACATCGCCTTTTCGTAGCGTATAAATATTCGCGTTTGGACCACCTAATTGAACAGTGACTTGTCCTTTCGTACAGGCAAGCGCTTCGTGGGCAGTAGAGTGAAAATGGTGTTTATCTAAAATACCATTTGCCCACCCATTGTCGTAACCGTTTCTTTCAAAAAACGCGATCACATCATCAGCTGTATAATCTTCCTCTAACGCATTGCCCAAAGCGTTTAGATAATAGAGTACGGGTAGGGTGTTATTCGGGTATGGTTCATTTTCTCTTAAATAGATTGCTTTGACCATTGAAATTCCTCCTGTATTCATATAACTCGTTCCATTTACGTACTCTTAATATAACAATAATCTGCCCATACTGATATTCATACGCATAGTAGTAAAAAAAGCCCAGAACCACAAAGGGTTCTGAGCTCATTTCATTATGGAATCAGCGTTCGTCCATAAACGCTTTAGCTGTATATCGGGCTTGCTGTATCGTTTGCCCGGCATCATTATTCTCATGTTGTGTCCCGCCAATTAATAGACCGAGGAAGAAAAAATTATCCATACGTCCATATTGTTGGTTAATCACACGACATTGTGGCCAATCGACTAAAATAAATTTCCCATTCATATGTGGCATAATTAAACGTCGATGGAATAGATTTTTAATTAACTCAGAGTGTTTAGTGAGTGTTTCAATATTGTTTATAAAACCTGTCGCGTTAACGACAATATCAGCTTCTGCTTCGCTATCTTCCGTCACAAATTGGAAGCGACCATTTTCTAAAACATTTACTTCTTTCAAACCAGCAACGGTTTCTACTTTACCCGCATCGATTAATTCAAATAACCACTGGTAGCTGTAGTAAGGTACTTTCGCTTTGAAGAACAACATAATCTGATGATAGTTTTTCATATACTCTTGTTGGTCTTCACCTGACAAGGCATTATATAGAAGCGGAAGATTTGGGACAGCTTTTGCTGCATATTGTTGAACAGCCGCAAGTTCTTGGTCTTTTGTATCAAATGCTTTACGGAAAACGTCAAGCGTTCCTGATTTATAACGATCATAAACCACCATTGGCTCAGCATTTTCTTGTTTCAAATCTTCTTTAATCGTATCAAGTATGAGTTGTAGCGGAATAAACCCACCATGTACTTCTTTTTGTTTTTCCACCCAATCTTTTGTTAGGCGATATGTAATACCATTCTTTTCATAAGGAATGGCAACACAGTGAAACGGATCTTTTAAGTCATAAAATGTTAAAGATTGCTCTAATTCATAGTTTGACGTGAAGAAACGCATTAAGTCCACGCCCGTCGCACCACTTCCGATAACTGAAATTTTTTGATCACTTTCAAAATTAGCCAGTTTTTCTTTCATGGGGTAAGGGTTATGAATATAATTTTCAGTACCTTTTAAATTATAGAAGTCATTGTACTCAGGATGTCCAACTGAAAAGAATACCACATCGTAGACACTTTCTTGCCAGCCATCTTCCGTTTTTATACGGTAAACAAAGTTGCCATCTTGTGTGTCTGTTGCTGGTTCTTTTGTCTCAGCATCTAACACTTCAATATCGACAACCGTATTTTGAACGTGGCGTACTTGTTCGTGTGTATAGAATGGGGCAAAGCGCTCCATTAAATATTTTCCATAACGTGGGCGTGAAACGAGTTGCTCAAAATTCGTTGGTTCTTTAAAATGACGTTCTAACCATTCCGTAAAATCTAATTCATTATTCTCATCCACACTTAACACATCCGGAGAGGTGTTTAACATAATGGATTCATCGTCAGTTGGCTCGTAAGGTAGGCCTGAACCAAGAGACTCACGGGGTTCATAAACATCGATTACATCATCCGCCTGGAAGTTCGGATGGGTCATTAAACTTTTTAATACATTGGAACCAGAAATTCCAGCTCCTACAATAGCAATATCCATTGTTATCCTCCTGTAACTACAAAATTAACTTCACTTATCATACCATTATATGGCGCACTTTTTAATCAAAATATATAAGTCTTGTATCAGATTTTCAATATCTTTTTTAGGAATATTTGAAAAGCTGATAAACAGCGTATTATCTTGACCCGGCACAACTTTCGTGGCGTAATCACTCAGTAAACTTAACCGAATACCTTCTTTTAAAGCCATCTTTTTGAAATGAGTGCCATCAAAAGCGGTGGATGGTTTCATTAATAAATGAAGACCTGCATTCTCACCATAAATTTCAGCTTTGGCATCGACTTTTTGAATGGATTGAATCATTCTATCCCGTTTCTTCTTATAGAAAGTACGCGAACGGTTGAGATGCGTGGTGAAATGACCATCATTTAAGAAATTGCGGATGACCCATTGTTCGGACGTACTTAATGGTGAAGAATAAGAACGGTAGGTTTCTTTATATTGTTTCAACAGACTTTCCGGTAACACCATATAACTCATACGAATGCCGGGAGAAACGTTACGCGTAAAACTACCTAAGTAAACCACTTTCTGTTGCTGATCTAAATATTTTAATGAAGGAATCGGAATCCCAGAGTATTTAAATTCACTATCATAATCATTTTCAATAATATAGCGGTTATCTTTTCCATTCGCCCAATTTAATAATTTTTGCCGACGGGGGAGGGGCATAATACTCCCAGTCGGAAACTGGTGATTGGATGTCACAATCATTAAGTCAGCCGCCGATTTTTCAAGGGCGTCTATTTCTACACCCATTTCATCAACAGGAATAGCAGTGACTGAAATATCAGAACGGATAAATAATTGTTTAAACCTATTGTATCCAGGGTCTTCAATCCCAATTGTTGGTTTATTTTTCAGTATATTTAACAAAATAGAAATTAAATATTCCGTGCTCGGTCCTATAATAATTTGTTCAGCCGTACAAGGCACCCCGCGTGATTGCGAAAGATAACTTTGTAAGTTAACGCGCAACTCATATAAACCTTGCGCATCGGTTTCGGTCAGGAGTTGTTCCGGCGGTAAATGCATGAGCTGACGGTACAACTTTGAGAAAACAGAATATGGGAATAAATCTTTATCCGGATTGGAACGAGTTAAGTTGTACATAATCTCTGGTGTGGTATCTCGCTCTTCTTTCATTTCAGGAAGGTCTGGTAAATCGAATTGCAGCTTCACATCCGCTACAAAATAACCTTGTCGCTCCTTGGAATAAATATAACCCTCAGTCAAAAGCTGGTTGTAAGCATTCATGACCGTGTTCTCACTGACCTGATTCATCTCGGCCAGCTGACGCTTACTCGTTAGCTTCTCGTTGGTCTTCAACTCATTATTATGAATTTTATCTTTAATTTGTTGGTAAATTTGAATATACAAAGGAGCCGATGACTCCAAATCAATATGTAATAGCATGTCATTCCCTCATTTACTGTGATGTTCTTCTTTTTGGTGAAATGAACCCCTCTAATGGTACCAGATTTGTGGGTAAAAATATAGATAGCCTGACGATTGAGTTTCAATTATTGATATATCCCGCTAATACACTATAATAAGAGAGTGAAGCAGGAATTAAAATTTCAGATAAAGGAGCAACTACTCAATGAAGTTTGTTGTATATTTAGCAGGACAAATTCATGATGATTGGCGCGAAGAATTAATTGCGGAAGTTGAAGCTAGAGGACTGGATTTTGAGTTTGTCTCACCTCAGACAGAGCATGACTTATCCGATGACATCGGTGAAAAAATATTAGGTGAGCAACCTGGAAAATATTACCGTGACGAAGCAGCATCAGCGATTAATAACTTTAGAACGACTGTCTTAATGGAAAAATCAGACATCGTTATTGCATTATTCGGTGATCAGTACCGTCAATGGAACACGGCGATGGACGCGACTACAGCGATTAACAAAGACAAGCCGTTGATTATTATTCGACCAGAAGAATTAATTCACGCATTAAAAGAGTTGTCGAATAAAGCGAACGTAACCGTTGAAACGATTAAACAAGCGGTTGACGTTTTAGATTATATTACAAAATAAAAAAGCGGAGTTCATTTTAATGTGTTATAAATAAGGGAGATTTTCATGAAAATAAAACAAATACGTAATGCGACGATTGTTTTAGAGTACAATGACCAAAGAATTTTGGTAGACCCTTTGACCATTGGGATCCAAAAGCAGCAGAAGTTCTAAGTAAAGAACTGCCATTTATTGTTCAAAACAAAGATGATGCGAAGGTTATCAGAGAAGATGGCTTTAAGGATGTCACTATTCTAGAAAAGGGTATGACTATTAAAGGAATTACATTAACTAAAACCCCAGGTCAACACTACGTTGATTTGGAGACGAAAGAATTTATGGACGGCGCATCAGGAGTTACAGATGCAATGGGGATTGTTTTCTCTGCTGAAAAAGAGGATACACTTTACTTGGTAGGAGACACCATTTGGTATGAAGGTGTAAAAGAAATGTTAACTACTTATCAGCCAGAAGTGATTGTCGTCAATGCTGGCGGGAATCAATTTGCGATGGATAATTATGATTCAGACAGTGGACGCCTTTTAATGAATGAGAAAGATGTCTTCAAAGTGCATCAAGCAGCACCAACTTCCAAAATTGTTGCATCACATATGGAAGCAGTTAATCACTGGTATACAACTAGAGATGACTTAAAAGTAATTGCTAAAAACAACAATTTTGAAAAACTATTATTTGTTCCAGAAGATGGCGAAACAGTAGAATTTTAAAATGATATAAAATTTGAGTAAACAACTATAGAAAGTAGTGTGAATAAATTTATGGAAAATCATTATGATTATTTAGTCCTAGGTGGAGGAAGCGGAGGAATTGCTTCTGCAAACCGCGCAGGAATGCATGGAGCGAAAGTTGGCTTAATTGAAGCGAACGATTTAGGAGGTACATGTGTAAACCTTGGTTG
>CAMYQS010000014.1 GCA_947296835.1 uncultured Atopostipes sp. | reverse complement strand
GATGCATCTTAACAATCTATTTGAAAAAAGAGAGAGAAAGCAATTAGTACTCATTTCAACTTTGATGGAACAACCAGCGGAAGCGACGTTGAAAGACATTTTAGACAAGACGGGTTTGTCACGTTCAACGTTGATTAAATATATAAGAGATTTAAATAACCTCGCCCAAGAAAGTGACTTTGAATTATCGATCACTTTTGAAGATGATAATCTGTCCTTGTCAATGGGGCATCAAGTAACAAAAGAAGATTTGATTCAACTCGTATTGCCTTTCTCAGTAAAAATTAAAATACTCAATTATCTGTATTCAAAAGATGAATTTACGGTACAGAAGTTATCCCAAGAATTGTTTATTAGTGAAGCGACCTTACATCGACAACTCGCCTCCCTAAACACTGAATTAAAAGAATTTGGCATTAGTATTAAAAACGGCCGTCTAAGAGGTGAGGAACACCAGATTCGTTACTTTTACTACCAACTATATTGGCTAACAATCCCCAAAAAAGAGATGACCAAACGCTTCGAGCTATCACAATTCAAAAGTATGATTGATGCGATTAAGCTCGTTTGGGCGACTAATATGTCGACGACCAATGAATTCAAATTAGCGTTGTGGTTTTCAGTAACGAAAAAACGAATCGGCCTAAAAAAGAAGAATTTCAAAACCTTGAAACAGCAGATGAAACTGTATCAAAATCACCGATTCTACCAGCAAATGCGCCAACAAATGTTGCGCTACTTAAGTCGTTATGCGCTTGAAGTAGAAGAGGAAGAAGTAATGTGTCAGTTTATTTTTATCACAACCATGTCGATTCTATCCCCACATGTGATGGAACGAAAACTAGGCTATGGTGGTCCTGTCAGTGATGCAACGACCATTGGCTTACGTGTAATCCGCTTGATTGTACCAACAGGTGAAAACCTGAATGAACAAGGGATGTACACGTTGAACCAAGTACTGGGGCAACTGTACTTCTTTAAAGGGGCCTTAATTGACCGCGCTTACCGTTTAGACGAAGACTTGGCGGTCATTGGCAACAGCATGACGTTAGACCACGAAGAACGTGCGGAAGAGATGATTCGCGAAGTGGCAAAAGATGTCTATGGTATCGAAACGGACCAATATGGTGACCTGTTTGTGAAAATGCGTTGGCGTATTATGGAAGTTTTATCTTATGTTATCTATCAAACACCACGCCATATCGTAATCGGAGTCGATTTATCGGGTTCAGAAACGAAACGGTTACCAGTTTTAACGGTTCTGCGTCAACAGTTAGAAGTCAACCGCTTAGTGATGCTAGAGCCGTGGCAGGAGAAGAAACGATTTGATTTTGTCATTTCAAATGTTTACGATCAAACATATGAAATAGCTACCTATTATCTAAAAGGTGCACCCAATCCGTTTGATATACAGCAACTAGAAGGCATAATTAGTGACTATTTAGCCGATAAAAACAATTAATCCCCGACTAGCTTCGAATTTTTGAGGCTAGTCTTTTCATTGTTAGACCAAGCTTCCAATGAAATCAATCTCATTTTTTTCTGGATATAAAAAAAAGACGATAGTTACAAAGAAATATAAGGGGTAAAGTAGTGTTATAAAACAAATGAAAGCATTAACAATTACTTATAATATTATTGTATAATTACACAAACAGGGGGACTATCAATGGAAAAGTACATTTTATCCATCGACCAAGGTACAACAAGCTCAAGAGCAATCATCTTTAATAAAAAAGGTGAAAAAGTTAGTAGCTACCAAAAAGAATTTACTCAAAT
The DNA here is from genome assembly GCA_947296835.1 of uncultured Atopostipes sp. Taxonomy (GTDB): domain Bacteria; phylum Bacillota; class Bacilli; order Lactobacillales; family Carnobacteriaceae_A; genus Atopostipes. Next base: position 12,201 of record CAMYQS010000014.1, on the reverse strand, counting down.
CTTTCCCAAAGCAGGTTGGGTAGAGCATAATGCGAATGAAATTTGGACATCGGTTCAATCAGTTATTGCAGGTGCATTTATTGAAAGCGGTATAAAACCAACACAAATTGCTGGAATCGGAATTACGAACCAACGTGAAACGACAGTAGTTTGGGACAAAACAACAGGTTTACCTATTTACAACGCGATCGTTTGGCAATCACGTCAAACAGCAGATATCGCAGACCAGCTTAAAGAAGCTGGCCACTCTGAAATGATTCATGAAAAAACAGGTCTAGTAATCGATGCGTACTTCTCAGCAACAAAAATTCGTTGGATCTTAGACAACGTTGAAGGCGCTCAAGAACGTGCTGAAAAAGGCGAATTATTATTCGGAACAATTGATACATGGTTAGTCTGGAAATTAACGAACGGCGAAAATCACGTAACAGACTACTCGAACGCAGCTCGTACAATGTTATACAACATTAAAGAGTTAGAATGGGATACTGAAATTTTAGAACTATTAAACATCCCAGCGAAAATATTACCAGAAGTTAAATCAAACTCAGAAATTTACGGAAAAACAGCTCCATTCCATTTTTACGGTGGCGAAGTGCCAATCGGTGGAATGGCAGGGGACCAACAAGCGGCATTATTCGGTCAGTTAGCATTTGAGCCAGGAATGGTTAAAAATACTTACGGTACAGGTTCATTTATTATTATGAACACAGGTGACAAAGTTCAAATGTCGAAAAATAACTTATTAACAACAATCGGTTACGGTATCAACGGAAAAATCTTTTACGCATTAGAAGGTTCAATCTTTGTTGCGGGTAGTTCAGTCCAATGGTTGCGTGACGGTCTAGAGATGATTGAAACATCTGCAGAATCAGAAGAGTTAGCACTAAACTCAACGAACAACGACGAAGTATATGTTGTACCGGCTTTCACAGGCCTGGGAGCGCCATACTGGGACTCTAACGCACGTGGTTCAGTCTTTGGTGTAACGCGTGGAACAACGAAAAATGACTTTGTTAAAGCGACTGTTCAATCAATCGCATACCAAGTTCGCGACGTTATCGACACGATGCAAGACGACACGGACATGAAGATTCCTGTCTTAAAAGTTGATGGTGGAGCAGCGATGAACAACTACTTAATGCAATTCCAGTCAGACATTATCGGAATCGAAATCGCACGTGCTAAAAACCTAGAAACAACGGCATTAGGAGCAGCATTCTTAGCTGGTTTAGCAGTAGGCTTCTGGAAAGATTTAGATGAAATTAAAACACTAAACGAAGCAAGCGAAACGTTCACACCTTCAATGAACAACGCACGTAAAGAGCAACTTTACCGCGGATGGAAGAAAGCCGTTCACGCAACACGAGTATTCTCTGAAGAAGATGAATTAGAATTTTAAGAAGGAGAGAGTAAAATGATGAGATTTTCAAAAGACACACGCCAAAGAGCCATTGAAAAATTACAAGACCGTACATTAGACCTACTAATCATTGGTGGGGGAATTACGGGTGCAGGTGTAGCCATTCAAGCAGCAGCAAGTGGTTTGGATACCGGTCTAATTGAAATGCAAGACTTCGCTGAAGGAACAAGTAGTCGTTCGACGAAACTAGTTCACGGTGGGATTCGTTACTTGAAGCAATTTGACGTCGAAGTGGTTTCAGATACTGTTCAAGAACGTGCAGTTGTTCAACAAATCGCACCACACATACCAAAAGCAGATCGTATGTTATTACCTATTTACGATGAGCCGAACTCAACATTTAGCATGTTCCGTCTAAAAGTTGCAATGGACTTATATGACTTATTAGCTGGTGTAACAGGTACGCCTTTAGCGAACAAGGAGCTTTCAAAAGCAGAAGTTCTAGAACGCGAACCAGATATTAAAGAAGAAGGATTAATTGGTGGTGGAGAGTATCTAGACTACATCAACAACGATGCACGTCTAGTAATCGAAAACATTAAGCGTGCAAACGAAGACGGCGCGCTAATTGCAAGCCGCGTAAAAGCAGAAGGTTACTTAAAAGACGATAACGGCCAGATCATTGGGGTAAAAGCCAAAGACATGTTAACTGACAAAACGTTTGAAATTAAAGCACGTTACGTTATCAACACGACAGGTCCATGGAGTGACGTTGTTCGTAATATGGATAACGAGGGCGAAGAAAAATTACAAATGCGTCCAACTAAAGGGGTTCACCTTGTAGTGGATAACAGTAAAATCAAAGTACCAAACGCAACATACTTTGATACAGGTCTAGGTGACGGACGTATGGTATTTGTTATTCCGCGTGAAAACAAAACGTACTTCGGTACAACAGACACAGATTACACGGATGATTTAGCTCATCCAACGGTTACACAAGATGACGTGGATTACTTATTAGAAGTCGTAAACAATCGATTCCCACAAGCAAATATCGTATTAGACGATATCGAAAGTAGCTGGGCTGGTTTACGACCACTCATTTCAGGAAACAACGCATCTGACTATAATGGTGGAGACAATGGTTCGATCTCAGATGAAAGCTTTGATAACTTAATTGCAGTTGTTAGCCAATACTTAAACAACGAAGTAAACCGCGATGACGTAACAGAAGCGATTCTTTCAATCGAAAGTAATACATCTGAGAAAAACCCATCAACAATTTCACGTGGTAGTTCACTTGAAATTGACGAGAATGGTTTAATCACATTAGCTGGTGGAAAAATTACGGATTACCGTAAAATGGCTGAAGGCGCAATGCATGACATTATTAGCCTATTAGCTGAAGACTACGACCGTAAGTACACGTTAGTTAACTCGAAAACGTACCCTGTTTCAGGTGGAGAATTGAACCCATCAAACGTGGATTCAGAATTAGAGACATTCGCACAATTAGGTGTAAAACGTGGATTAGAAGTAGCGGATGCACGCTATATCGCGAATGTATTTGGTTCAAACGCACCACGCGTGTTCAACTTAGTTGCTGATTTAGAAGCAGCAGAAGGCTTATCACTACGCGACACGTTAGTTTTACACTACACAATGCGCGAAGAAATGGTTCTAACGCCGGTTGACTACTTCTTAAGAAGAACAAACCACTTATTATTCATGCGTGAATCATTGGATGCGTTAATCCAACCTGTAGCGAATGAAATGGCAAACTTCCTAAGCTGGAGCGAATCAGAAAAAGAAGCTCACCTAGCTGAATTAGACCGTGTATTAGCAGAAAGTGATTTAAGAGAATTAAAAGCAGCAACAAAAAAATAAAAACTAAATAACAACACACAGGGGATCAGTAAGAGTCTGAGGCTGATCCCCTGATTGATTGATTGAGGAGAAAACTATGGGAACAGAATTTATTGGGGAATTATTAGGAACATTTATTTTGGTATTATTAGGGAACGGTATTGTAGCCGGAAACTTATTAGATAAAACAAAAAGTAATAACGCTGGTTGGTTAACAATTACAATCGGTTGGGGTATTGCGGTAACAATGGGTGCATTTGTATCAGGTTACATGAGCCCGGCTCACCTAAACCCAGCAGTAACAATTGCGTTTGCGCTTGCAGGTGAATTACCTTGGGGATCAGTGTTGCCTTACATCGCAGCTCAAATGATCGGAGCTATCTTAGGTGCAGTATTCGTATGGTTGCAATATAAAGACCACTACGACATCACAGAAGACCAAGGTGCAATCTTAGCAACATTTGCAACAGCACCAGAAATCTATAACCCGGTAACCAACTTAATCAGTGAAGCAATTGGAACATTCGTCTTAATGTTTGGAATCTTATCATTCTCAAACTACGACACATTCCCATGGGCAGGTAACTTAATAGTGGGTGCTCTAATCATCGGTATCGGTCTATCATTAGGTGGAACGACAGGTTATGCAATTAACCCAGCTCGTGACTTAGGGCCGCGTATTGCTCACGCATTCTTACCAATTCCAAACAAAGGCGACTCAGACTGGAAATACGCTTTAATGCCAATTGTAGGTCCAATCATCGGTGCCATCGTAGCTGTATTAGTATACGGCTTAATCTAATTATATTTTTAATCCATAGTGCAATGCCTAAAGTAAGGGTATTGCACTATTTTTGTAAATTAATATAAAGTAAGTACACAGTGCCACAGTAAAAAAATATACGTTACATCATTTTGAAATTGTGCCGCAGTAAAAAAATATACGTAACATCATTTTGAAATTATGCCACAGTAAAATATTTACGTTTGATAATTGTATAATATGATATACTATAAATGTCAAACGAGAGGTAGTTTAGTTCAGCGGATGGCTTTTATTTCAAAAAGAGTAGGAGAGTATCAATTGAGAAAAATAAAAATTATATTAACATCTTTTATATTTTTGTTAGTAGTAAGCTGTTCGTCAAATTCAGCCCCACTATTAGGCGGAAGCTATATTAGTGAACGCGTTGAGGGATATGTGATTCATATTGCAATTCAACCAGAAGAGAACACTTTTGTTCAATATATTGATAATCGAGAAGTTGATCGTGGAGTATTTGAGAAACAATCAGAAAATACTTATCTTTTTAAAGGAGATAAACAAGAATTTGAAACTACTTTAACATCTGAGGATTCTTTTGAAGTTAGTATTGCTCAAATAAATGATGGTAACCTAATTGAATTGATAAATGAAAGCAAAGTTCCAGCCTATTTTTCAACTGAGTTCGATGATGTTGATGAATATGAAGAATTATTAAATAAAAAATAAAGAATTATAAATGAGATTTTAAAACAATAGTGCAGTACCTTAAGAAGGGTATCGCACTATTTTTATGTTTTGAAATTTCACACTGCACCGGCAGTAATGTTTACATACCTAAATAATTGCTCATATGATAGAAGTATAGAATAATAGGAGTATATATTTAAATACGAGGAGCAAATAAGATGGAACACCAGATGGGATTGTACGATAAACCCTTTCACTCGATGAAATCAGGGCGCAAAACAGTGGAAGTTAGATTGAATGATGAGAAAAGAAGAAAGTTGAAAATAGGCGATACCATTGTATTTACAAAAGTACCCAATAGTAATGAAACAATAACGGCTGAAATACTTGAATTAAGACACTACCGAACATTTAAAGAGATGTATGAGGATATCCCAGCAAAAGAATTTAATGCTGTGGGAGATCCAATTGATGAGATGGTAGAACAAACATATGAAATCTACTCTCTTGAACAAGAGCAAAAATGGGGAACTCTAGCCATCAAAGTAAAAATAATCAAATAAAGATTAGGCATCCACTACGGAGTAGGCGTTTTTTACTAAAAATATACGACAGAAATAACTATTCAAACGAATACTTCGAATTCGTGATAAAAGCCTTGACTTCGAAATGAATGCATGATATTATTATCTTGAATTCGAGACAACTCGAAGGAATTATTATCTAAAGAGGAGAATTATTAAATGTCACCATTATCAGAATTAGTAAAAAACCGTCGTTCACAGTATGTAATTGGAAATAACACAGATTTAACAAACGAAGAAATCGCAGAAAGAATTACTCAAATCGTTAAAGATGTTCCAACAGCGAGCAATAGCCAAACAACTCGTATTGCGATTGTATTCGGCGAAGAAAATGTTAAGTTATGGGATCACATTTTAGACGTTCAAAAAGACGTTATGCCAGAAGAAATGTGGGGAATGATGTCAGGTGTTATGGAAGGTGCTAAAGGCGGAGTTGGAACAGTTATTTTCTTCGAAGACCTTGATGCAGTAGAGAAAATGCCTACAAGCCCATCACGTGTTGAAGTTTACAAACAAAACAACAACGCAAATGCTCAATATGCTACTTGGTTAGCATTAACTGAATTAGGATTAGGTGGAACGTTACAACATATGAACGTTGGATATGAGCAAGGTTTCGATAAATCAGTTAAAGAATTATTAGGTTTACCAGAACGCTGGGAAATGCAAGCGCAAATGCCATTCGGATCAATCGAAGGCGAAACTGGAGCAAAAGAATATATTGCTGATAGCGAACGTGTTGTCGTAATCGGTAACTAATTAAACTACTCACTAAGCACTTCCTTCATTGGGAGTGCTTTTTTAATACTATAAAGAATTAGAAAATGAACGGTGACAGGACGCAGTTAGCGAACTTCTTTGTCATTAAGATGATCTAGGGTAAATAAGAATATGTAAAAAACTAACTGAACTAAATTAGAACACTGTCTAGATTTATTTTAAGGATTATACCTAGTGTCCAGGTTATTATTTTTATCATTCACTAAGTCTAGATATATTTCACTATAATATTAAGTGTCCAGTATTAGGGGGCTAGTTTAAATCGTGAAATGCGTCCACGGATCTGGAAAAGATGGACTGGATCATGAAATGCGTCCACAAATCTGAGAAAGATGGACAGGATCGTGAAATGCGTCCACGAATCCGAAAAAGATGGACTGGATCATGAGTTTTTGTCAGGAATAATATGGGCAATTATGATCATTATTGGAAATTTGGTGTATGTCTTAATGACGATTGTACATAGGATTTTAGTCATGACGACTGTGAAAATTGATAAAAAAAGAAGGCACGATGAGCTCCTTGAAATCAATGGTACCTATACGGTTTTATATCAAAGTCAATTTAAAGAGTAAATATCAAAAGAGACCAAGTCATTCGAATCAATGGCTTGGTCTCTTTAGTGCTTATTGGTAAAATTTGCTTAGAGTAAATCAATGAGCTGTTCACTAATTTCTTCGATTGTTTTTGAAGTGCTATCAATGATTAAATCAGGACGTTCTTTTAAAAGAGGCAGGACTTCGTGAAAACTTTTAATAATTTGTGCACGTTCGACCGGACTTTTTCCATAATCATTTGTTGTCCGCTGCTCAATTCGCGCAAGCATCGTTTCTAAGTCTGCAGTTAACAGAACCACCTGATCAAAATGTGGATAGAAAGTTCCTTGATTGGATTCTGTTCCTGCAAGAAATAAATCCGTTTCTTGATGATTTGCAATTAAATCCATTATCTTTTCTTCATCGAGTAACCGCTCACCCGTTTCACCCAAAGTCATATAGCCGTTATCCAAATCGACTGTTTTATAATTCTTCTTTTCTAAATGATTAAGCACACTAGATTTTCCAACACCTGACAATCCAGTAATAAAAATAACCGACATTGTACACCAACTTTCAGTCTTTAAACCTTATTATACCTGAAGATGTTTGAAGAAAACAAAATAATATATGAGGAGGAAAAAAGAGAAGAAGAAATATTTACTGTTATTCACTACTTTTTTGCTAATCCTTGTTGGTTGTACGACGCCCGATAAAACTGAAGAAATTTCTGAACAACCAACGGATGAGGCAACAGAAGAGACCATCGGCGAATCTCAAGAAACGGCTACTACAGAAGAGAGTATAAGTGAAGAACTGACCGTCCTTGGCGAAAAACTACAAACGCCTTGGTCTATTACGAAATCTGACGATGTTTTTTATTTAACGGAACGTGAAGGGACCATTGTAAAAATCGAGAACGGTGAAGTTGAACGATACGAGGTTCAACTCGAAGAAGAATTATCCACCGTTGCTGAAGCGGGTTTATTAGGTTTTGTATTGGATCTAGACTTTGAAGAGAACCGAGCAGCGATTGCGTACTATACTTATGAAGGAAAAACTGGACCAACAAACCGCATTGTCCGTTTAGTTTTCGAAGAAAATACTTGGACAGAAACCAACCTTCTCTTAGATGACATCCCAAGCGGAGATTTTCATCATGGGGGACGGCTTGCACTAGGTCCTGATGAAAAATTATATGCAACAACGGGGGATGCAACAGTTCCAGAGTTAGCGCAAGATATGGATTCCCTCGCTGGAAAAATTTTACGAATGAATCTAGATGGTTCAATTCCTGATGACAATCCAACTTCTGATTCTTATGTTTATAGTTCTGGGCATCGTAATGCGCAAGGATTGACCTGGTTAGAGGATGGTACGATGTATGCATCGGAACACGGGAATCAAGCAAATGATGAAGTGAATGTCATTGACGCCGGTCAAAATTACGGTTGGCCTATAATTGAAGGGGAGCAAGCACAAGAAGGACTAATGACTCCAACATTTACTTCTGGTCCAGATAGGACTTGGGCACCTTCAGGTATGGCGAGTTACGAGGATAAATTATATGTAGCAGGTTTGCGTGGACAAGCTATTTATGAATTTGATTTAGGAATCGGAGAGTATCGAGAAGTAATCACAGACTATGGACGGATTCGTACTATTTATATAGAGGAGGATCATTTATACTATATTACGAATAATACCGATGGTCGAGGAAATCCGACAGATGCGGATGATCGTCTGTTTCGAATTGGCCTATCTGAATTCGAATAATGTCTAAAATAAAAATAGAGCTCTAGTCATTTGAATAATGACTGGAGCTCTTTATTGCGTTAACCATCAATATCTCGTTTACTGTATCCAATGAAACCTAGTGCAGTTAAGAACATACTCACGCCAGTTAACATCCCCATCGTATTCCAAGGAATGGTTTCGTGAGGGTAGGCTGGAACATGCTGGAAAACAGAAAGATCATTGACCCATGTGGGTAAATCAAGCAAGTTTCCAACATATAGTACGATAAATACAAAGACGACGTACAACCAACTGACCAGGGTAAACTTAGGAAGAGCACCGACAAATAAGAGCGCTACCCCAATGACTAAAAGCATCGCTGGTAAGAAGACTAAGGTTGTTTCAAGTAAGGTCATTAAATCAATTGGATTTTCTAATACTTGGCTAGAAGTGACATAGAGTCCAAGAGAAATGGCTACTTGCATCGAGATGGCAGAAAGAATCGAAAGACCAAAATACGTGCCTAAGATTTTATTCCGCGAAACCGCACGAGTATAGAAATGTTCTGCTCGTCCTGCCATTTCTTCTCCTTTTAAGCTGTGAAGAATAGAAACGCTCGGGATAATTGAAAAAATTGACATAATAGCGACGAGTAACGTAATGAACTGTTCCGTCATATTGTCGCCAGCACTATCTGCAAGGAAGAGTTCGATAATATCCATATCTGCAAAGTAAGTTTCTAACTCACCTAAAATCGCTCCAAATGCGGCGCTCAGTAAGAAGATGAGTAAGAACCAAGCGATTATTTTCCCTTTTTCTAAATGCCAGATAAAACCAGGGGTTGTTTTCAAGAAACTTGAAGCTCTTTCTTTGCCTGGACGATTCGGTAACAATCCCGCAAACATATCTCTTTTCAAGTGTAAATAAAAAACGATTGAAATCAGCACCAAGAAACAACCAGCTAATACGAAAACAGGCAACCAATCATCTTGAACAAAGACTGCTGAACGTGTCGCCCATCCCAAAGGTGAGAAGAGTGATAGGGTTTCATTTTGAACATCGCCTATGACCCGAATCGCGTATGAAAAGAGTAACGCACCAAAAGAAAGAAGATTAGTCCCGTAAGTGGTACTTGATAACTGAGCACTAATCGCCGTGACTCCAGCAAAGACCAGCCCAGTTATACCCAAAATCGAACTATAAAGAAGGGAGCTTTCCCAAGTAAAAATGGCAACGCCAAAAGTAGTTAAACCAAGCGTGAGTAAGAGAACTAGTCCGATATTAACCACCAGCATCATTAGAATACTTGCTGTTAAATAAGAAAGTTTCCCAACTGGGAGAGACTGAATAATTTCAACACGGCCAACTTCCTCGTCTTCGCGCGTACTGGCTTTCACTAATAGTATATTTAAAATGGCAACGGCGATGGCTGTAAATAATAGCATTTCACTCGCAAAAACAGCTCCGATATTAAAATCTTCCAGCGCATAATTAGAACCAACTAAAGCACCCATCGCGGGATTATTCATTGTCATCGCAAAGCCCATAATGTCATCTTGTGTTTGATACAATTCAGGATAGGCGAGGGCAACCGCAAGTGAAACTCCAATAATACCACTGAGCCACAGAATAATTTTTAATCGGTGTTGACGAAACAGCAGAGTGATTAAACGACCCGTCCCTTTAAAATGATTTTTATTCATGGTCATCAGCTCTTTCTTCATTTTCTTCATAATAACGAAGGAAGAGATCTTCTAGTTTTGGTGACGTACTGCTTAAGTGAATCACTTCATACTGACTGATGACTTGTATCACTTGATTGGTAAATTCTTTATCGACTTGGAATGTTGATTTGTTCCCGTCTTGCTCGAATTGATGGACTCCGGGCATGTTTTCTAGTTCTTGAATCGGCTGCATTGTTTCCGTTTCGAAATTCATGCGCGTCAGATGTCTTAATTCATCTAAAGTTCCAGTTTCAATCACTTCACCTTTTCGAATAATAGAAACCGTATCACATAAACGTTCTACTTCAGACAAGATATGACTAGAGAGAAGGATAGTCTTTCCTTGTTCTTTCAATTCAAGCAAATGTGTTTGAAATTTTCTTTCCATTAAAGGATCCAAGCCCGATGTTGGCTCATCTAAGATATAAACATCCGCATCGGCCGCAAAAGCTGCGATAATTAACACCTTCTGTAAGTTCCCTTTTGAATATTCACGACATTTCTTCGTCGGATCAAATTCAAAAAGCTTCATTAAATGCTGGCGTTTTTCTTCATTCGGTTTTTGTTTTCGCATTTCTAGGAGTAAATCAATCACTTGTCCACCCGTTAAGTTTGGCCAAAGATTTGCATCACCTGGAACATAAGCCACTTGTTCATGAATGGCGACGGAATCATTCCAAGCATCCTTGCCAAAGATACTGACTTCTCCAGCATCTGCCTTCAGCATACCAAGCAAGACGCGGATGGTTGTTGATTTACCAGCACCATTTGGACCAATAAAGCCATGAATTTCACCTTTCTTAACTTTTAAATTCACCTTTTCTAAAGCAGTGAACTGACCAAATTTTTTCGTTAGATCTTTAATTTCAATAATACTCATTCTTCATCCTCCTAAGTTTATTTGTAAAAGACCGTTCGTAATGTTCCTAAGAAGTGGTCAAAATCAGTCCATAATTCTTCTGAATCTTCATTACTTAAATCGGACTGTTTGAATTTTTCAGTTAACTCGCTAAAGTAACCTTCAATTGCCAATTGAATAATTCGTGCAGCTTCTTCAGGTTTGTGTTCATCTTTAAATAATTCCTCTGCGATAATGGGGGTATCCATCATTTTATTTTTGGTATCTTCCATAAGAAAACCAATTTTTTCTTGGTAACTATCAGGCAACGAAGTGAGCTCGGAATAGAGGACGGTCGATAAGAAAGAATTGACTTCAGGATGTTCTTGATAATATCGATACTTGGCTTTGGAATTATTCGACATGCGTTGAATGAAATCTGTCGTCGTGTAATCAATATAGACCATGTATTCGTTTTGAATAATCTCTAAAGCATAATCAATCAGATAGTAGTACAACCCTTTTTTATTTTTGAAATAATAAAAGAGTGTCCCTTTACTAATTTCAGCTGCTTCTACAATTTTATTCGTCGAAGCGTCTTTGTATCCCTTATCGGCAAAGATACTGAGGGCCGCGCGAATAATTTTGTCTTGTTTTTCCTGTTCGAGTTTTTCAAATGAATCGATCAAGTGTAATGCACCTCCTTATGATTTGACCAGTGTAGTCAATTTAATTGTAACACGAACTGACCGCGATGGTCAATGAATGAAATATAAGAGGAACTGAATTTTAAAATACTATCAGGATATTTATTGACTTTATACTTTTCCCGATTCCAAAAACTATAATTTTTGAAATGACACAAAAAGTTATATATACTTACCATGAAACGATAACCACTACTTGGAGGAGGGTTTACGTCAACTACCCAGCACTGAAGTGCTAGGCTTGTAAAAGAAAGACACAAGCCCTTAGTTGAGCAGACTAAGCTTGTAATATTAAGCTACGTTAGAAGAGAGTATCATGGTCCCTTGTGCTTCTCCAGCAGGGAATCACCATGGTTTGTAGTCTAAACAGCCCGAAGGGTAAAGGCAGTGTTACAAACGTAAAAACCTCTTTTAACATTGTCGAGGAGAGAGAGATAGAAATATCTCCGTTACTCCCTCAGTTGTGTTTTAATGAAATACTTAACAACTCAGGGAAGATATTTATTTTACTAGTTAACTAAAGAATAGGAGCTGAGACGAATGGTTTTCGTACTAAGTAAACAAAAGAAACCGATGGATAACTGTACACCTGCCAAAGCACGAATACTAC
>CAMYQS010000013.1 GCA_947296835.1 uncultured Atopostipes sp. | reverse complement strand
GTCATCACTGTAAACTTTAACCTCCATTCTATAATTTGTATTAATATTGTTCGGTCCTTCGCTACATTTTCGCTACTACGACCTCTGCTGACTTCTCACTATTCGTTGTTACTACTAAAGCGCTAGTGAGACCTCCCCAGGTAAGGCGTGATAACCTTCCACTCATGTCACTGCTTCATTTACTGTAAGAGATTCGTGCAGTATTGGACTTCACTTTGTTGGGCAAGCTCATCCATCCCAAATCAGCCTTGTATGAAGTTTCTGTTCGTCAGTGCGAGTGTTTGCCTCTGGCTTCCTTCAGATTCCACCTCGCGGTGGACACCCTTGCCATCAGCTAACAGTTCCTACTGCCAAGTCTGTAGTGGACTTTCACCACCAAGTTATCGCCCATGCTGGGCGCACAAAATAAATGAATCAACGTTCTTTATTTCACATTGATTCAACTATATATATATTTTTGATTTCCTATTGCCTTATAAAGGGTTATTGTGATATAATCCAATTGTGAAAAATATTACATATAAAATTATTCATTGGAGGAAATTATGAAAAATAAATATTCAACGTTCTTACTTGCATTGGTAACCGGACTATCTCTTACAGCTTGTGCAGGTAATGATGACGAAAGTGCGGAAAAACCTGTAGATAATGAGAAAGTAGAAGATGTCGCAACTGATGTAGAAACTCCTGAGGAAATAGGAGATATTTCTCAAATTGGTCTAGGCGTGAGCGTTAACTTAGGATCGTCTAAAGTTGACGACAATGGCGGAAACGCTCAATCTGACACAACCGTTGCTGGTGTTGCTTTTGATGCAGACGGTAGAATCGTAAAAGTTATTATCGATACCGCTCAAAGTAAAGTTCCAGTTAACGAAGGTGTTGTAGATGCACCTGAAACATTTAAGACAAAAAAAGAATTAGGTCCTGAATATAACATGAAGCCAGCATCAGGAATTGATAAAGAATGGGATGAACAAATCGAATTCCTTGAAGAATATTTCGTTGGAATGACGGCTGATGAAGTGATGAATATGGCTGTAGATGATGATACTTATCCAACAGATGCGGATGTTCTAACTGGTGCAACACTTAAGATTAGTAGTTACCAAAAAGCAGTTGCTAATGCTTGGGAAAATGTGGTTGCCGCTGATGGTGTCGAATCAATTGGTTTAGGTATTCATACAGACTTGGGTCATTCTACAAAAGACGCCGCTGATGAAGAAGGAGCAGCCGTACAATTCGAAGATAATATTGCTCTAGTCGGTTTAGATGTAGATGGAAATGTTGTAGCTTCTCAAACAGACACAGCCCAAAATGTGATTTCATTCACATCAGACAACCAATTAGATGGTGAATATGCCGAAGGAACAACGAAGAAAACTTTAGGTTCTGAATATGGAATGAAAACCACTTCAGAGAATATTGGTATCGGTAAAGAGTGGGACGAACAAGCACAAGCTTATGACGAATACCTAGTTGGTAAAGATGCTAACGCAGTTTCTGCTATTGAATTAGATGAAGATGGCAAAGCTACGGATACAGACTTAGTAACTGGCGCAACAATAACAATCGATCGCTTTAAAGCTGCAACAATAAAAGCATTTGATAATGTAAAATAAAACTATAGATTTAATCGCACCTTCTAAAGTTGATTCTTTAGAGGGTGTTTTTAATATTTAGACTAAACAGTGATAAGGATCTATTAAAAAAGCCCCATCCTAAGAGTAAACAGTTCCTAGGCGGGACTTCCTTTTAACTATAGATATTTTGAACAAGTTACACACTCGAATGAACCACTAAGAACCTTTTTAGAATCGTAAATCAGGATTCTTTTCTAAAACCTCGTTTAAATGGGTTCGAATAGTAGCTGCTGAATGCTTCATTTTTTCTTTTTCTGAATCATTTAAAGGTATTTCAACAATCTGCTTAATTCCCTCACTATCAATAATAGCTGGTGTTCCAATATAAATATCTTTTTCATTGTATTCACCATCTAAGTAAACGGATAAGGGAAGAACCGCTTTTTCATTATTGAAAATAGCGCGTGTAATACGAGCTAGAGAAGTAGCAATTCCATAAAAAGTTGCGCCTTTTTTCTCAATAATTTCATAAGCAGCGTCTCTGACGGAGAAAAATAATTTGACGAGTGCTTCTTCATCTGTGTCCGGATTGTTGGTGACCCATTCACTAATTTGAAGTCCCGCTACATTCGCATGAGACCACACAGGAAATTCAGTATCCCCATGTTCACCAATAATATATCCGTGAACATTTCGGACATCGACATGCAGTAATTCTGCAATGGCTTGTCTAAATCGAGCACTGTCTAGCGATGTGCCGCTGCCAATCACTTTATGAGTCGGCAAGCCTGACCACTTATATACTGCATAAGTTAAGATGTCTACCGGATTCGTGGCGACTAAGAAGATACCATTAAATCCCTTAGCCATGACCTTTTCAACTACATCTTTTGTAATACGTAGATTTTTTTCAGTTAAATCTAAACGGGTTTCCCCAGGTTTTTGAGAAGCCCCTGCTGTATAAACAATCAAATCAGCGTCATGACAATCCTCATAATCCGCAACATAAATCTTTTTAGGAGCGGTGAAAGCCAGTGCACTGTTTAAATCCATAACATCGCCTTCCACTTTGTTCCTATTTACATCAATAATACCTAATTCTTGTCCTATATTTTGATTAATTAAAGCAAATGCATAACTTGAACCGACCGCTCCATCTCCAATTAAAATAATTTTCTGTTTCGTTTTACGTACTTCCATCGCTATCATCCTCTCTATTTATTCTTAGTTAGTATAGCACATCACAAGTTAAAAAATACAAAACCAGTGCGTAAAAAAAGACACTACGTTAATTTTAAACTACTCTCCACATGACATGGTAATGTCATGTATATGAATCTTTTTTGCTGTAATATTCTCTCCTATAAAACAATAATAAAATTCTAAAATAAATGATTCAAAAAGTTTAGGTTTTATTTTTTAGTTTACTCGCCTAAAATATTATTGATGCTTTGTATTTTTTTATTCATTGTATCGGTAAAACCAGGTCTTATATCCGCTTTTAAAACAACCTCTGTTCGAATGCCTTTATTGGTTAGTACAAATGTTGCTTCTTTTACAACCTCCATCACTTCATCCCAAGGGCCTTCTATCTCTGTAAACATAGAAGTTGTCTGATTAGGAAGACCGGAGTCTCTTATGACTTTAATGACTTCTGCTACTTCCTTTGATAACTCATCCCCTTCTCCAAATGGAGCGATGGCAACTGCAATTAGTGTATTCAAGTTATTTCCTCCTTTGTTTTTAAATATAAATATAATTTGATTAAAAAATAAGTCAATTGGAGATGAGAGTTAAAACTGTCTCTTAAGCAGAAATAAAAATCCCTTAAAATAGATTATTTATAGTAAACAAATCTATTTTAAGGGAATATTTTAAGATGTTTAAAATTTATTCGGCAATAGCGGTGTCTAGTGCAATTTCCATCATTTTTGTAAAGGCTGTTTGGCGTTCTTCTGCTGAAGTCACTTCTTGAGTAACAAATGAATCCGAAATTGTCAAAATACACGCTGCTTCTTTATCTAGTTTTTTAGCATTCGCGAATAAAGCAAAGGATTCCATTTCTACACAAAGTACGTCATGGTTATCTCTTAACTCTTCCCAGTTCGTACCTGAATCGCGATAGAACACATCACTACTAAGAATTCTACCTGTGATTACATCGATACCTAACTTTTCTGCACTGTCTAGCAAACGTTCATTCAATGCAGCACTTGGTTTTAAAACATCTTCCTCATAATTAAAAGCAACTTTTGCAAAACTTGATTCTGAATAGGCACTATCTGCTAATACTACATCGTAAACATTGGCTTTCTCACTATACGAACCAGCAGAACCAATACGAATAATTGATTCTACTTTATATTCTGTATATAACTCATAAGAGTAGATTCCAATACTTGGCATACCCATTCCTGATCCCATAACCGAAACTTCTTTTCCTTTATACAAACCTGTATATCCAAACATATTACGAACCGTATTAAATTTCTTAACATCCATTAAAAATGTCTCCGCAATAAATTTCGCTCTCAGAGGATCTCCAGGCATTAAAACAACTTTCGCAATATCACCTTTTTGTGCTTCAATATGTGGTGTACTCATTTTATCATCCTATCTAAAAGTATTTATATCTATTCTACTACATATTTAATAAAATGAAATCTATCTCTCAAAAATCAAGTCTAACATCTTGCTTAGAATATTACACAATGTTAGTCTTGTTCTTACTTATCAAACTTAATATATTTTCCAATTTTGAATTAGTTTACACGATTCTTTGTATCTCCAGTTTTTATGACTTCAAGAGTAGAATCTAACCCAATATTCATAATGTTACGCACAGACACATCTGTATAGTAAGCAATATGTGGGGTGAATAATACTTTTGGATGGTCTAGAAGACGTTGGAACAATTCATCGTCAATTCCAGTCTCACGATTATCTGCTGGAATATATGGACCTTCGTTTTCATAAGTATCCAAAGCAGCGCCTGCAATTAGGCCATCATCTAAAGCTTTGAGTAATCCTTCAGTATCCACAATAGCTCCTCGAGCATCATTGATAAAATATGCAGTTGGTTTGAATTGTTTAAACATTTCATAATCAAATTGATGGTGATTATCAACTGTTGCTGGAACATGTAAAGTCACCACATCTGCTTCTTTCACAACCTCTTCAACACTGTCTTTATACTCTAAATATTTTGTCGCCTCGTCATTTGGGTAAAGATCATAACCGATTACTTTAGCACCAAAACCTTCAAATAATTTTGCTGCAACTCGACCAATATGACCTGTACCAATAACTCCTACTGTCATTTCACCAAGTAAGCCTCCACGAATACCTGGTTGCCAGCGGAAATCACCTTCTTTTGTTTTTTCTTCAATTTCGCTAACTTTTCGAATTAACATTAAAGCTTGAGTGATTACAAATTCAGCAATCGATTCTGGTGAATAGACAGGTACGTTACTTATAATAATGTTGTTTTTAGTCGCTTCGTCTAAATCATAGTAATCATAGCCCGCGCTACGTTGTGCAATTTGTTTAATTCCATACTCGCTTAACTTTTCATAAACTTCAGTCGGAACTTTTGTGTTTTGACTTGTTGATACCCCATCGAATCCCTTAGCTAAATGTACATTTTCTGGAGTTATTTGGCCGTCAATAATTTTCACTTCTACGTTATTATCTTTTGACCATTTTTCAACAATAGGTAATTCTTCTTCTCTTACTTGATAAACAGCAATCTTAGTCATGTAATCTCCTCTTTCTAAAAGATATTAATTTTCATCGCCAATAAACTTAAACACATCATCATTGTATAAGTTCATACGTGTGAATAAATTATGCGTTACAAACGCTATAGCTAATGGAATAACTAAATATTGAACAATTAGTATCACTATACGAATCATAACATTTCCTTCCATAAAACTGAAGCCAGTAATTGGTCCTGATAATCCTATAATACCAAATCTATCTGAAGCTGTTGTTCCTTGAATTTTGAAGAAGTAAATTATACTAGTCAATGCTTGCCTACTCCACTGACAAAATACATGTTTAAGGATTTTAAAGTTGATTTGTATTATACTAAATAAAATTAAGTTGGATAGGAGTCAGAAAATGGAACATAAAACGACATATATTTCTTCTCATGATGGGCAAAAAATATTTTTACGTATATGGAACCAAGTAGAAAAACCAAAAGGAGCCGTTCAAATTATTCATGGAATGGCTGAACATTCTGCACGATATGAAGCGTTTGCACTTTTTTTAAATAAACAGGGTTATATTGTTTATGCGGATGATCATCGTGGTCATGGACATTCTTTGACGGAAGAAGAAGTCTTTGGCTATATTGGTAAGGATGGTTTTCAAAAAATTGTTAAAGATGAACAACTGATTTCTGAGTTGATAAAAAAGAAATATCCAAAGCTACCTTTATTTGTTTTTGCTCATAGTTTTGGGTCATTTATCGGGCAGGAGTATATCATTCAAAATTCTGAAAAAATAGATGGGATGATTCTTTCTGGTTCAGCCAAACAGAATGGATTGGATGTAAAAATGGGAAGAATATTAGCTACCTTTCAAAATACTGTATTGGATGAAAAAAAAGAAGCAAAATTGATTGATCAATTATCTTTTGGGTCATTTAATAAGAAATTTAAAAAGCAGCAACCGACATCTAGTTGGCTAACAAGAGATGCTAAAGTTGTGGAACAATATAAAAAAGATGAATTGTCTGGTTTCATTTCTCCGATTAATTTTTACTATGAACTCTTCCACGCTTTTAAATCGTTATATCAAACAAAACGATTGAAAAAAATTGGAAAAGATTTACCTCTCTTAATTATTTCTGGTGATATGGATCCTGTTGGTAAGTATGGCAAAGCAGTTCAAGCTTTATATGAGCAATATGTTCAATTAGATTTGGAAAATGTAAATATTAAGTTATTTAAAGATGCTCGACATGAGTTGGTGAACGAACTAAATAACCAGGAAGTTTTCTCTTACATAGATGATTGGTTGCAACAGCAGATAGAGAGTAATTGATCTTCACTTATTGCCAGATAAATTTCCGCACTTTATTTTAGAAAAATAGTCAATTCAGTTATGCTTTTATAGTATTAATTGATTCGAATGATGAATAGAGATATGGTATGTACACAATTAATTTTGCTCACTTAAAAGAAAAGACGGTATGCAGTGGCTTGTAGCCTGCATACCGTTTCAGTTTATATTAGATTTTGGATAGTGTCCGACTGTTTCACTGCTTACCTTCTTTGGTCACTACTCCAACAATACCTTTTATATTTTTCGTTCGACAACAAATATACTTTCAACTAAATATGATTCTAATCTCATTGCTTATAAAGTTACAGGTGCTCCAGGACCAAGCGGCAGACCTAGGAAGTACCAAATGGTTAGTAAGATAGACCATGCAATTAAGAAAGCGATCGAGTAAGCTAACATCGTTGAAATTAATGTCCCTATCCCACTCTTCTTGTCATAACGCTGCGCGAACACGATAACCATTGCAAAATAACCCATCAAAGGTGAAATAATATTCGTAGATGAGTCAGCTATACGGTAAGCCATCATCGTCATTTCTGGTGAAATTTTTAGTTCATGTAACATCGGTACAAATATAGGTGCCATAATAGCCCATTTTGCGGAAGCTGAACCTATAAACAAATTGATAAAAGCCGTCACGATAATAAAGGCCAAGATTAAAGGTATACCGGAAAAACCGATTCCTTCTAACAGTTCTGCTCCCCTAACGGATAAAATCGTTCCTAAATTTGTGTATGCAAAGTAGTTAATAAATTGAGAAGCGAAAAATGCTAAGACTAGGTAATCCCCCATTGAGCTCATCGCCTCTGACATTCCAGTGACTAAATCATGTGAGTTGCGAATCTTTCCCGTTTCACGCCCATAAAAATAGCCAGGAATCGCGAATAATAAGAAAATCATAAATAATAAGCCATTCGCCAAGAAATAATCTAAGGTCATTTGTCCTGTCTCTTCGTTCAGTACTCTTAATGGCGCATTCTCAGGAATACTCAAGAATGCCATGATTCCCAAGAACACCAACAGTGAGATAAGAGCATTACGCATCCCTCTGTTTTCATCCTCTGTAATCGGTTCGTCATCTGGCTGATAATCACCAGTATACACACCCAATCGGGGTTCAACGATTTTTTCAGTCACGATAGCCCCTACAGCCGTTAAAATAAAAGTGGATACAATAAGGAAGTACCAGTTAGCAGTAACAGCAACATCATAGTTAATATTTGCAGAAGCTAAGGCTTCGTTTGTAATCCCTGCAAGTAAAGCATCCGTTGGGCCAAATATTAAATTGGCAGAAAACCCTCCAGAAACACCAGCAAAGGCTGCAGCTAACCCAGCAATTGGGTGACGTCCTGCAGCTGCAAATACAATTGCACCAAGGGGGATAACCACCACATAACCCGCATCAGACGCAATATTTGATATGAGACCTGAGAAAACCACCGTTGCGGTTAGTAAACTAGTAGGTACGTTTTGTAGTAGTCTTTTTAAGCTCGTCCCAATAAGTCCTGACCATTCAGCCACTCCAACACCTAGCATCGCAACCAAAACTGTTCCTAACGGCGCAAAGCCTGTAAAGTTCGCTACTGCTGTATTAAATATATAGGCTAAGCCCTCGCCTGTCATTAAAGACACAGCTTCTACCACGACGTTTTCTCCTGCAGCATCTGTATAATTCACTGTCACGCCCATGCGCGCAACCAGTTCGGAAATTGCAATAATTCCCACCGTTAACATAATAAATAAAACAACTGGATGGGGTAAACGATTCCCCACCCGTTCAATCATTCCGAAAAAACTTTTATCCGTACTTTTATTCGAGTCCTTCATCTCTTTTCCATCCTATTCATTAATGATATTCGTAAAAATTTTATAACACCATTTCACAGTTTAAATCAAAATGAACACAAATATCAACTGATAAAACATCTTTTAAAAGTCGATGATTTAAAATTATCAGACTTTTTTAATTAATGAAACTACTTTAGTGTAATTCTTTATATGGTTTCTATATTTAATAATGGTAGCTTTGCTGAAAACACAAAAATAAAAAAGCCCCCAGTAGAAATAAACCAATCCTCCATGACCCTTTACTGCTATGTATTTAGTAGGTGTCGAATTTTAAGAATCCTTGTACGTCTTCCACCACTCAAGAATGCTATCTATGTTAGGATTTAATTTCTTCAATCAATTTTGTATAGTAGGTATTCGTTTGGACATTTCTTCATAATCCTTGCCCCAATACTATCTAACCATATCTCTATTTATTCCAACTTTTCGTTCAATTTGACTTCTAATGAATTCCAATCAAAGGATTTCATGATGAATGCTCATCGTTTTTCCTTCACCTTTCACCGTCCGATTCAATTGATCCTATAAAAGCATAACTGAAGTGGCTATTTTTCTGGAATAAAGTGTCGAAACTTATCTAACAATAATTGCTGAATCTAATTTAGCATTAACAAACGGGAGAATGGCATAAAAAAATTAGGTGGGGGAGCCATTGCTGATGCTATACTTGACCGCGCCGTTTCAAACTCTTATCATCTCTATATTTCTGGTGATTCTTTGAGAATGAAGGCTGGTTCAGTGTCTTCCGACTAAACCGGTTCAATAAAACCCGATTTACCTGGCTCAGGAAATCGCGTTTTTATGGTCTTATTGGAACGCTATATGCAGGAAAAAATATATAGAAGAAAATTATGAAACTTACACATATAAACAGTTTATTCTCGAATTCCCTAATGTTAGTGATAAAGATTTCTAACAATATAAAGAGGTTCACTGGGATATTTTAAGTGTAATTCTTGATAATTATTGGAATATTCTGATTTCATTTAGTTCTTTGAGTATTGAATCTTTAATTAATCATCGGTTTACTAATCAAGTTAGAAATAGTATTTTAGAAGTCTTTGAGGTATCTGAAGATTCTAATAAAGTTACTCTATATGTTAATGATGAGCTCCAGCCAATTCTTAATGAAGCAGCACAAAAAATTAAAAATATAAATTTGTGGAAAGATAGTGAGGTGTAGAATATGCAAATAGATTTAACCACTTTATTAATTGCGATAATAACCTCAATTATTAGTTATATTGGAGCAACTAAAAAATCGAACGCTTAGATATACTCAGTACAAGAAGCAACAAAGCGAGAGTTAGAAAGTATTAAAGCTGATACTAATAGAAAATTAAAGCAAATTGTTATAGTCCAATTTAGTTCTTATGGCTTTTTCTTCATCTATATACAATACATATTTAAATGTAATAATTTCTTTTCTATATTTCTGATTTATAATCTCAATAGATTTCTTTGTATTTACAAGTCTATAATATTATTATCGATTTTCAGAATATTTTTTACAGTATCTTTATGAATACCTCTGCTTAAAAGATTTTTCTCAAGATTCTCGTTAACAGCTCTTTTTATTAGTTTCTGCTTCTGACTTTCTGGCAAACTAGCTTTATAAGATAATACTATATTTCAAACCATATTATTCCTAATTTGAAAGTCGCTTTTTTTCTAGATTTAAACAAAAAAAAGTGTTAATGAATGTTTCAAATTGAACATTCATTAACACCATAAAACTTTACTTTTTTACAATAATTCACCATGACGTTTTATATAGACTCTTTTAACAATCTGAACAAGTATGAGGTATGCGATAACTGTAATTGCTAGAATCAACCAGAAACTTCCTGGTAGAGGTGCTAATCCAAGCGCAGTACCTAATTCCGTATATGGCGCTACTGAACCAATGATAATTCCGAGTGATGTAATAGTCGTCATAATAAATGATGGATAACTTTCAATAAACGGGATTTTTGGCGTTCTTAATGTATATAACACAAGCGTTTGTGTCCATAATGAAACGATAAACCAGCCCGATTGGAAAACAGAGACGAATAATTCTTGTTGTTCTGCTCCTAACGACTGGTAACTTCCACCAGCTAGATTCGGAGCAACAAATAGAAACATTATAAGGAAAGTTGTCACATCAAAGATTGAACTCGTTGGTCCAAACCAAACCATGAATTTTTGAATACCTGCTGCTTCCCATTTCTTAGGAGTATAGAGATATTCTTTATCCATATTGTCCCATGGTATCGACATCGAAGAAATTTCATAAATTAACCCTAAGAATAAGAGTTGAATCGGTAACATCGGCAAGAATGGTAAGAAAATACTTGCAATTAAAACTGAGAACACATTTCCAAAATTGGAACTGGTCGTTGCTTTAATATATTTCATCGTATTTCCAAAAACCTTTCTCCCTGCTAGTATTCCTTTTTCAAGAATCATTAAATCTTTTTCAAGCAAGATGATATCGGCTGACTCTTTTGCTATATCTACCGCGTTGTCCACCGAGATACCCACGTCAGAAGCTCTAAGTGCTGGAGAGTCATTAATTCCATCTCCTAAAAATCCAACGACGTGCCCGTTTTCTCTTAAAATACCTACCAGTTTAGACTTTTGTGTTGGGTTTAATTTTACGAACAGATTATTTTCTTCAACAATTTCGCTTAACTCTTCATCTGTTTTATTAATTAATTGGTCACCTGAAATAACGTTGTCTGTAGCAATACCGACTTGACTTGCTACAGATATAGTGACTAATTCATTATCACCTGTCATTATCTTTACATCCACAGCATGATCATTTAAAGCCTGAATCGCTTCTTTTGTTGATTCTTTTGGCGGATCTAGGAAAGCAAGATACCCAATAAGAACCATCCCAGCCTCATCTTTTACTGAAAATTCATCAACTGGACTTGGATTTGTTTTTTGAGCAACACCAAGTACACGCAAACCTTGCTCATTTAAACGACTGACTTGAGTCAAAACATGCTCACGTTCTTCGTCCGTCAACTCGTGGACTTCCCCACCATAGTCTACAAAATCAGAAACGGATACCATTTCTTCAATGGCACCCTTAGTAATCATTTGAGTTTTACCTGTTGAATCCTCTACCACAACACTTAAGCGGCGACGTTCAAAATCAAAAGGTATTTCATCGATTTTTGTATAATTATATTGAGTGAGATTTAATTGTTCTTCACTCGCCTTAACAATGGCTTTATCCATTAAGTTACCCAAACCTGTTTGATAATAGCTATTTAGATACGCATGACGCAATACTCTATCACTGTCTTCCCCATCAATATCTAAGTGATATTGGAGGACGATGTTATCTTGGGTAAGCGTTCCTGTCTTATCTGTAACTAAAACATCAATTGCTCCAAAGTTTTGAATACCATTTAAATTACGTACAATGGTTCCTTCTTCTTTCATGTCGTTAGCACCTTTTACTAAGTTAGTGGTAACGATCATTGGTAACATTTCTGGAGTTAGTCCAACAGCTATTGAAATACCAAATAATAAGGCCTGTAGCCAGTCTCCTTTAGTGAGACCATTAATTAAAATAACCACAACGGCCATAATGACCATAAAGCGGATTAATAATAGCGAAGTTTTTTCAATACCTACATCAAAACTCGTTTTAGGCGGTTCACTAGCGAATTCATCCGCAATGCCACCAAATAACGTGTCATTACCCGTTCGAACAACAATGCCTTCAGCACTTCCACTGACTACTTCACTACCTGTAAAAGCAAGGGTCTCATAACCCGTCTCATTTGTTACTTCTGTTATTTCAGTCTGAGCTCTTTTCTCAACTGGATAACTTTCTCCTGTAAGAGAAGTTTGTGAAATAAACAAGTCTTTTGTTTGAATTAATCGAATATCTGCCGGAATCATATCACCAGCTTTCAATCGGACTAAGTCACCAAGAACAATATCTTCTGTACGAATTTCATTATAAGTGCCATCACGTTTAACTGCAGAAGTAACTTCTACTAATGATTCCAATTGTTCAACTGAACGATTCGAACGAATCGTTTGGATTAAGGTCATCGTACCACTTAATAAAACAAGGATAACGATTATAATTGCCCCTAATGTTTCTTGTTCTTCGACAGGTACAAGTACATAGTCTGTCAAGAATGAAATAAAAGCTAACCCGAATAATACAAGGGTAAAGGGTGTAAAATATGCTTCTACAATAGTACGCCATAATGACTTTTCTGTTCCATAATCTATTTCATTATCGCCATATTCTTCCCTTACTCGATCTGCTTTTTCATAACTATGTCCTTCTTCTGCAACATCGAATATTTCCCAAATTTCTTTGATTGGCTTGCTTGCTAACTCAAAATAATCTATTTTTCTAATATCTTTAATCATTTTCTCCATTCCCTTCTTTTCATATCTAGTATTATAATTGGTATTTTTAGCCACCTAACACTCTAGATATAATACAAAGGAAGAATTTGATTACTTTATTACTGATCTTTTCTGCTAAGTTAAAATGCACCTTTTTATCATTTGGATACCTCCTTATTTTAATGATTAAAATAAAGACTTGTAAGCAAATATAAAAAGCTCCCACCGAAAGACAGTGAGAGCTCTGTTTAAAAAATATCCACATAAATAAAAGCATACTAATAGTATACTGGATGATCTTTTCGTGGAGTTTCAGCACTATACAACGTAAACATATACATGTTAGCTACGTTAAAAATTTCCTTACATCGAAAATTCCTGTTATACCCGTTGGCGTCTCTGGACGTTCCTGGGCAGTAGCCTGTGTTTGTATAGGAGCCTCTGCCTAACAAATCATATTAAATTTTCTTTCAATTCCTAAAATAGTATAACATATGTGGAGTGAATGTCGAATACTACAGTTTATTTTTTGAATATAATCGTACCACCTTGACTAGTCAATGCATTCTTTAGATTCTCTAAGGAAGTGATTATCGCTTTTGCATCTTCTCTTTTATTTACAAAATCGATTGCTGCTTCAACTTTCGGAAGCATACTTCCAGATGCAAATTGCTCCTCTGTAATGTACTCTTCCATTTCTTCTACCGTTACTTGCTCTAACTTCTTTTGATTGGGGTTGTTGTAGTTAATATATACATTGTCTACTCCTGTTAAAATGATCAAAGTATCCGCTTGTACTGTTTCAGCCAATTTAGCAGTCGCTAAATCCTTGTCTATAACGGCTTCTACTCCTTTATACGTGTTCTCTTCTCTAATAACAGGAATCCCCCCTCCCCCAACAGCAATCGTGATGAAATCTGATTTTACTAGTTGTTGAATGACATCAGATTCTATAATTTCAACTGGTTTGGGTGAAGCGACTACTTTACGCCAACCTCTACCCGCATCTTCTATAAAAATTTCATCTGAATTTTTAGATTTTATTTCATCTTCTGTAAAAAATGGCCCTATGGGTTTTGTTGGATTCGTAAAGGCCGGATCATCTTTCTCAACCAATACTTGAGTTAAAACTGTAGCGACTCCTTTGTTTATTCCTTTTCTTGCTAGCACATTTTGTAAAGCTGATTGTAACCAATAGCCTATACTTCCCTGTGTCATAGCGACTAAAGCATCTAAAGGTAATGCAGGGTTTTCTTTAGAATCCGCTGAATATTGTTGAAGTAATAGATTACCAACTTGTGGTCCATTCCCGTGTGTAATAATCAACTCATAATCCTCTTCAACCAATTGACTGATACTCTCTGCTGTTTCTTCTAACGTTTCTTGTTGTGCTTTGGCACTTGCGTCATCCGTTAAGATGGCAT
>CAMYQS010000012.1 GCA_947296835.1 uncultured Atopostipes sp. | reverse complement strand
TTGCTCAATTTGGCTAAATATTCGGTTTCTTTCCGAATAAGGCGTCAAACTGTTTAACGCCACTACCCGCTTCTCGCCCTTCAACCTTAAGTTCTCTACCTGATCCTGCATCAATGACAGCAGCGGCGATACAACCAGTGTTAAACCGTCACTTAGGTAAGCTGGCAACTGATAGCACAAAGATTTCCCTGTACCAGTCGGCAGCATCACCAACGTGTCTTTTTGATTGAGCACCGATTCAATGGCTTCTTTTTGTCCGGAACGAAAACTTGAATAACCAAATTTTTCATACAGTGTTGTACTTAACTGATTATCCATTTTTTCGCATCCTTTCCAATTCAACTAGTCGATAATATACAAATTCTAATTCTTCAAATTCATTTTTCGCATCTTTATAAGAATAACCTTTATTTTTTTCAAATGCTGTATTTAACTCTTGATATAATCCTTCGGGCACAAATGCTTCAAACGGGAAATCATAAAGAATAAAAGCCAATTCCAAAATATGTTCCCGAATCGTATTTTCTTTCAAACGACGAATATCCGCAATATCTGAAATAGAATACCCCTGTCCTAACAGCTGGAACGTTTCATTTGTACTCATCGATAATCCATAATTCGTTTCGACTTGTAATTGACTCATTATCGCATGTGAAATTGTAGTTTCTTCAGGATGTTTCTGAATAATTGTAAGTAATTCCTCAATCGAATCTTGGTGATAGAAGGAATATTCTAAATCATCCATCTCCAACTGCTCCTGAACCTGTCCCTTTGTCTCCCCAATTTTATGATGGCCCGTTAGCTGTGCAGCCAGTATATTTGCACGACTTTCATCTAACTGCGCAAATAAGAACTCTTGCTCTTTAATCCACTTTAATTTCAACGACTCTCTATCTTTATGAAAAGTTTGAAATAAAAGTCTGACATTCTCTTGATGATGCGGGTGCTTAATTATCGGCGTATAACGATTGTTTTTGTAACTCATTTCAGAAAAAGTCTGTACAAATAATTGATATCGATCCCAGAAAGTCTTTCGGATATTTAGACTTGTGAAGGATGAAATCCGAGGATAATAATGCTCCTCATAAAATTCATTACAAACAAGTTGTCCTTTTTCTGTCAGAATAAACCCTTTATCTTTCTGTGTAATCAAACCATTTTGGAGTAAAACTTGCAGAACTTTTTCAATCGATTGTTCTGAAATATTTTTAAATTGTGCAAAAGCGTGATGCCAACCATTTTTTTCTGCCAAGTAAAACATAGAAGGTGTGCGCTTCCCTTGAAAAACATGGAGTATTTGTGAACTACTCGCTGGTCGTTCAGAATGAAAAAAACTTAATATGTAGTGCATACGATAGTCCATTACAATCCCCTTCCATATTTTCAGTTTTATAAGCCTATTAATTGTACTAGTTATTTCATCAAATATGAAGTGAATATATTCTCAATTGGATTTTCTCCAACTCGCACTTTGTAAGTAAAAGTGCTTATTTCAATAATGATACTCCGGACAAAATCGAGTTCTTTTATCCTATCTCTGTTGAAAACAAAAAAACTGGTCTAACTGTAAACGATCGCTCGTTAGTCAGTTAAACCAGTTTGAAAGGTTCGTTAATTATTATTTTGTGTGAAATGCTTGGTTGCTTAATGTTGGTTCAGCTGCTCTGATTTTCTCTAAATAATGGTGCAATTTAAAGAACGCTACAAAAAAGATAATAGAAACAAATACACCTTTTAATAAGTTAAATGGCATAACGGATACTGCTAAGTATTCACGCATTGGTCCAACACTGAATCCCATTACTGTCATGTATAACGGTGCAATAACTAGCCAGTTTAGGAATGCTAGTACTCCAGTAAGTGAAAGTGTTGCTACAGTTCCACCAAGAATAGCTTGTTTCTTACTTGGTTTGTTATTTCGAATAACATAGTAAATCGGTAACGTGTATGAAAGAGTCGCAACAAATGCGGCTGTATCTCCAATAGGGAATCCAGCTTCTCCTCCTGTAGTTACATATGAAAGCAATGACCGTACTGCTGCAATCGCAATACCGGACATTGGTCCATAGATATACATACCTAATAAAATTGGAATATCACTAAAATCGATCTTTAGAAACGGCGCCCACGGTAGTAATGGAAATGAAAATTGTGAAACCACCCACGCTAACGCTGCCAATATTCCTACAGTAACCATTTTTCTTGTTCTTTGTTCAACCATCTTAAAAATCCTCCTATAAGTTTTTGCTGATTTTTCAGCAATTTTTATTTAAAGGATTCATCTATCGAGCTAGAGCTAATAAAAAAAGCCTATCTATTATCTACAGGATAATAAATAGAGCTACATTTTACATATGTTAAAACATATGATCAAAAGCTCCATCTTCTTCATACCAGACTTTACTGTCGGTCCTGGAATTTCACCAGATCAGCCATAGTCCTATAAATAGGATACGGCTCGTGGACTTTACCACCGGTCGGGAATTACACCCTGCCCCTGAAGACGAATCATTTTTCAATTAAGTACATTATACAGAACATCTATTAATTTGTACAGTATTACTTCGAATTAAAGCCACTAAGTTTAAATCGAGCGAATTACTCACTAACCATATGCTCTAGTTTTCTAACTTCGTGAGGTGTCAAGAAGCGCCATTCACCAGATTGTAAGCCATCTGTTGTTAAAAATCCGAATTGTTCTCTCGTTAATTTCTCAACCGGGAAACCAATTTCTTTAAACATGTTTTTAACTTGGTGGTTTTTACCTTCATGAAGTGTAATACGTGCCATTGTTGTATTCGTGTTTCTATCATAACTTAGTACACTTACTTTTGCTGGCGCAGTCATAACACCATCTAAACGAATACCGCGTGCAAGTCTTGCTGCTTCTTTCTTTTGCATTTGGCCTTTCGCTTTTACAACATACGTTTTTGGAAATTCAAAACTTGGATGCGTTAATTTATACGATAAATCACCATCATTTGTTAATAGTAAAGCACCTGTTGTATCCCAGTCTAAACGACCTACAGGGTAAATACGTTCCTCTACACCTTGGACTAACTCTACTACTGTATCACGATTTTTATCATCATCAACCGTAGAAATCGTTTCTCTTGGCTTGTTTAGTAGTACATAAATTTTCGTTTCACGTTCAATTGGAATACCATCTACAGATATTTGATCGTTATTCGATACTTTTGTACCTAACTCTTTTACAACTTGACCATTAACTGTAACGCGACCACTTTCAATAATTTCTTCTGACTTACGACGAGAAGCAATCCCAGCATGAGCCATAACTTTTTGTAAACGTTCCATCTATATCGTCCTCCTTGTCCTATATATTTTCTTGTTCATAATTATCAAATGTTTGATGAAAATTTTTATAAAATAGATCAGATATTTCAATATCATTATCTACATCGATTAATTCTGGCAATTCTTCAATTGAATTGATTCCAAAATAATCTAAAAAGTACGATGTTGTTCCATATAATAAAGGTTTTCCAGGTTTATCTAATCGGCCAACTTCTTCAATGAGTTGGCGCGTTCTTAATTTCTGAAGATTACTTGTGACTTGAACACCTCGAATATCTTCAATTTCAATTCGAGTCACGGGTTGTCTATAAGCAATAATTGCTAAGGTTTCCAGTAAAGGTCGACTTAGCGTTTGAGAGAATGGAGATTGTGCATATCGTTTAATTGCATCCGCGTACTCTTTCTTTGTTACAATCTGAAATTTGTTCGCAGTTTCAATCAGTAAGATGCCACTTTCTTCATCATTATGATATTTTATAGCTAAGTCTTCAATCAAGACTGCCATGGTATCTAATGTTTTATCTGTTATTTTTGATAGTTCTTCTAACGTTAAACCATCATCTCCTGCAACAAATAAAATCGCTTCAATCATTGCTAAATCGTTCATGTCATCCCTACTTTTCTTTCTTATCTTCAGCCATTGAGATCGAGATATCTGACTGGATCGAATCTTGTTGTACAAGTACTCGATTATCTTTAATTAGTTCAAGTAATGCTAAAAAGGTAATCACAATTTGCTTACGCGTTGGATTTCCAATTAATTGTGAAAATGAAATACGGTGATCAATTGAGTTGGCGATTAAATCGCGGATATCTTGCATCCGCTCAACAACCGTCACTTCATCCGCTTCAATCATTTTCGGTTGTGGCATTTCAAGTTGGTGTCTTTTCAATACATCTCTAAAAATATCTGCTAGATCTTGAGCCGTTAACCCTTGATCCTTCAATTCAATCTTTTCTTGATACTGTGCAATATTCGAAGGGTCTTTTCCAAAGTAGCCTGCTCGGTCTTTTGAGCGCTCTTCAAACTTTGGAATCACTTCTTTAATTTGCTTATACTCCAATAGTAAATCAATTAGTTGCTGACGTGGGTCTTCCTCTTCATAGAAGTCCTCTTCCATGTTTGCTTGATTCTCATTACGGGGCACAAGCATTTCACTCTTTATACGCATGAGTGTAGCTGCCATAACAAAGTACTCACTCGCAATATCAATC
This sequence comes from uncultured Atopostipes sp., assembly GCA_947296835.1. Classification (GTDB taxonomy): domain Bacteria; phylum Bacillota; class Bacilli; order Lactobacillales; family Carnobacteriaceae_A; genus Atopostipes. Next base: position 10,336 of record CAMYQS010000012.1, on the reverse strand, counting down.
TGGACGGTCTTCATATGATGAATATAATCCATATATTGGTCCGTAATTTTTACTATTGGAATATCATAAATATCAATTTCCATCTGATTAATTAAGTGTAACAATAAATCCAATGGGCCTTCAAATGCGTCCAACTCTAATGTTAATACTTCATTTTTAGTCACTTCTTGCTGTTTCAGAACATCTCACCTCCAACTCATTTTAAGAATAAAATGTCTATCGGTCGACCTTTTTCTGCCAATTAGATATAACAGTTGCTGTTTCAAGAGTTGAAACGATTGTTTGCTCTTTAAATCGGGCTTGTAATGCATCTAAGATTAAATAAGACAAACCTTCATTTCTATAAGATGGGTCGATACTGATATGGCGAAGTAAAACTAATTCTTCAACTTCCACACCGACTAAACCAATCAAGTTACCTGTTTCTTTACTCTTCCATAGGTATAATTGTCTAGTATCATCCGCTTCATACCATTCAAGCTCTTCTTCAATTCGAGCAGGTTCTTTTAAATCAGGTACGTACGATAATAATCCCATCGCTATTTTTTTATAATCTTCATTATATTGAATAAGCATTTAATTCCTCCGTTACATGTACAATTCGAAACTTATACATGTTGCTAACTTCTATCTTACTATTATCTGAAATCTTCTGGTAAGTTATTTTCAAATCGCATAAAATCTTCCGGTGTTTCTCTTCGGATTGCCAAGAAATCTTTTCCGTCTTCTACAAAAACAACGGCTGGCTTCGTTAAACGATTATAGTTACTTGCCATTGCAAATGAATAATCACCTGTGTTAAATACAGCTAATTTATCATCTGCTTTAATTTCAGGAAGTGGTAAGTCCCATATTAACATATCGCCTGACTCACAAGCTTTACCTGCGATAGAAACCGTGTTAACCGGTTTATCATTCATTCGATTGGCTAATTTTGCATCGTACTCTGCATCATAAAATGCAGGTCGTATGTTGTCTGCCATCCCGCCGTCCACTGAAATATAATGACGAACATCTGGCAAGACTTTTTGACTACCCACATCATAGATTGTTGTTCCTGCTTCTCCTACGATACTACGGCCTGGCTCAATCCAAAGTTCTGGATACGGTAAGTCATATTCCTCAAACAGCGCGATTAAGCTTTGACCAATTTCTTCTAGTTGATTTTTTGAAGACGTTACTTCTCCATTTGGAATATGTTGAATCCCAAAGCCACCACCAATATTAAAGATACTTAGGTTAAACCCAAATTGGGTATGCCATTCTTTAACATATTTTAAAATTTGCGTCATCGCTAAAATATAACTATCACTTTCAAAGATTTGCGAACCTATGTGCATATGAAGACCATCTAATTGTAGATACTCCGCTTCTTGTGCCATACGAACGGCGTCTTCTGCTTGTCCACTTTCTAAATCAAAGCCAAATTTCGAATCTACGTTACCTGTTAAAATATATTTATGCGTATCTGCATCCACACCAGGCGTTACTCGAATTAAAACTTTCGCTGTTTGTTTACGTTCAGCTGTTAATGCTTTTAACATGTCTAACTCGTGAAAGTTATCGACGATAAAATGACCAATGCCGTAATCTAAAGCGTCTATTAATTCTGATCTTGACTTATTGTTGCCATGAAAGTTAATACGTTCACCTGGGAAGCCTGCTTGTTTTGCAATGTATAACTCTCCACCGGAAACAACATCAATCGAAATATCTTCCTGTTCGATAATTTGGTACATCGCTACAGACGAGAAAGCTTTACTTGCATAAGAAACTTCACTATTTTTAGGATAATTCTTTAGTGCGTCTTTAAACATTTTAATGTTTTCTCTAACTGTTGAAATATTATAGATGAATAAAGGTGTGCCATATTTGTTTGCTAAATCAATTGTATCCAACCCAGCAATCTCTAAGTGTCCTTTATCATTTACTGTTCTACCATCTCGAAATTTACTCATAATCAACCCTACTTCTCTTTAAGCTACAATAACTTATTATACATCATTTCAATGCCTATGTGAAAGCATATCGTGCAAACTATCGCATTCATAGACAGTCTATAAGATAATAACACAAAATAATTGTTGAGTTAAAAAGAAAATGCAATTTACTTCTTAACAGTCCGAAAACTAAAAGAAATAAATTGCATAATCGATTAAAACATTACATTTTTTCTAATAACGTTACAACAAGTGATTTGAATGATGAACGAATTTTCGTTGAAACTTCGATAACATCTTCATGGTTTAATTCTCCGCCTAATCCAGCAGCTAAGTTAGTAATACAGCTAATTCCTGCTACACGGATACCTGCATGACGAGCTACAATAACTTCTGGAACTGTTGACATCCCAACTGAGTCTCCACCTAATGTTGAAACCATACGGATTTCAGCTGGTGTTTCGTAAGTAGGTCCTGTCATACCGAAGTATACTCCTTCTTTTAATGAAAGATCTAATTCAGTTGCTGCTTCCTTGATTAACTCTTGGTAATCAAGGTCATAAGCAAATGATAAGTCAGGAAAACGAGGTCCTTGTTCTTCATTATTACGACCAATTAATGGGTGTGTACCGAAGAAGTTAATGTGATCTTTAATCATCATTAAGTCTCCTGGTGTAAAGTCTCGATTTACTCCACCAGCAGCGTTCGTTACGATTAACGACTCAACACCTAATTCGCTCATTACACGAACCGGGAATGTTACAACTTCCATTGAGTATCCTTCGTAGTAGTGAAAGCGCCCTTGTAAAGCAACAACTTTCTTCCCACCTAAAGTACCACAAACTAATTGTCCGGCATGTCCTTCAACAGTTGAAACTGGGAATGAAGGAATATCTGTATATTGGATAACGACACGGTCTTCAATTTCATCCGCTAGTTCTCCTAAACCAGAACCTAGGATTAAACCAACTTCTAGGTCATCTACTCCTTGTTCTCTAATATATTGCGCTGCTTCTTTTGCACGTGTAAAAACATCTTTTTGCTCAGTCATTCTATTTATCCCCCAAAATTAAATTAATTGATCTAAAAAGCTTTGTCCGTTTTCCATTGGTGCTACTTCAAAGTTATCTAAAATCGTTGCTGCAATATCTGCGAAGTATCCTTGCTTTAATTCACCTGTTTTAGTAAATTTCTTGCTGTAAGCTAATAGTGGTACATACTCTCTCGTATGGTCTGTACCTGGTGCTGTCGGGTCATTCCCGTGGTCAGCCGTTAGAATTAACAAGTCATCTTCTTGTAAGTTTTCATAGATTTCTGGAAGTCTAGCGTCAAACTCTTCTAAAGCATCACGATAACCTTCAGGATTACGTCTGTGTCCGTATAAAGCATCAAAATCTACAAGGTTTGTAAAACTTAATCCGTTGAAGTCTTTTTTAAGTGTTTCAATTAACTTGTCTACACCGTCCATGTTCGATTCCGTACGGATTGCTTCTGTAATTCCTTTTTCATTGAAAATATCTACAATCTTACCAATTGAAATAACATCGTAGTCTGCCGCTTTTAGATGATCTAACATTGTTTCGCCAAATGGATCTAATGCATAGTCATGACGGTTAGCCGTACGTTGGAAGTTTCCTGGTTCACCAACATATGGACGAGCAATAATTCGGCCAATCATGTTTGGATCATCTTTTGTTATTTCACGTACATACTCACAAATTTCGTATAATTCCTCTACTGGGATAATATCTTCATGAGCTGCGATTTGTAGAACAGGGTCTGCAGATGTATAAACAATCAAGTCACCTGTTTTCATTTGGTGCTCGCCCCACTCATCAAGAATTTGTGTTCCTGATGCTGGTCTGTTCGCTACAATATTACGTCCCGTATGTTCTGTGATTTGATTCAGTAACTCTTCTGGGAATCCGTCTGGGAATACGCGGAATGGTGTATCAATACGCAATCCAGCAATCTCCCAGTGTCCTGTCATTGTATCTTTACCAACTGAAACTTCTTCTAGTTTCGTGTGGTAACCTGATGGACTATCTACTGGGCTGATCCCTTTTAATGTTTCGATATTTCCTAATCCCATCTCTTGCATGTTAGGGACTGAAAGACCTGCTGCCTCTGCGATATGACCTAATGTATGTGATCCTGTATCACCAAAATCAGCTGCGTCTGGAGCTTCTCCTATACCGACTGAATCTAAAACGACTAAATGTACTCTCTTAAACATTGTCTTCACCTACTCTTTATTATTGTCTTCCTTTATTGCTCTTGGATGAAATTCATTATAAATGTCTTTCATACGAGCTTTAGTAATATGTGTATAAATTTGCGTGGTTGAAATATCTGAATGTCCAAGTAATTCCTGAACGATTCTTAAATCCGCACCGTTTTCCAATAAGTGCGTCGCAAAAGAATGTCGAATCATATGGGGCGTAACGTTTTGCTTAATCCCCGCTATTTGAACGGTTTTTTTAATGTTCTTCCAAACACCCTGTCTGGATAAGCCTTTACCTCTACTATTTAAAAATACGAAAGGAGATGCCTCTTTCGCTCGGCTTTCAAATATCGGACGACTATCTTCCAGATATTCATTTAAATAATTAACGGCCATTCCACCTATTGGCAAAATTCGTTCTTTGTTCCCTTTACCAATTGTTTGGATGAAACCCATTGTTAAATGCAATTCATCCATCTTTAAGTTGATGAGCTCAGATATTCTTAAGCCCGTCGCATACATTACTTCCAGGATAGCCCGATCTCGTAGACCGATTTCTGTTTCAACATCTGGTGTTTCTAACAGCAGATCAACTTCTTTCAAGGACATCACCTTTGGTAACGTCTCTGCTTTTTTAGGCGTATCCACAGACTGCATGACATCATGAGTTGTCATTTTTTCTTGTCGTAAAAATTGATGAAATTGGCGTAAAGAAGAGGTCATTCGGATAATCGAATTAGCTGACTTCCCTTCTTCTTTTAAACGTTGTAGAAAAAGTACTACATCATAGCGATCAATGTTATCCCATTCAAAAACTTGTTCACTTTCTAAAAAACGAAGATAGTGTTCGATATCTCTTCGATAACTCTCAATCGAATTATCAGCTAAATTTCGTTCGATTTTCAAATGAATTAAATATTCTTCAATTGGATTGTGATCTAACTTTTTATCTACCACGTTATACCCTCTCACTATTTTGACAACTATCACAAACACCGTGAAATGTCACATCTTGAACTTTTACAACAAATTGGTGTTTTGTTTGTATGTAAGAAGATACATCACTAAACATATCTCCTTTAATTTCTTGCATCTTTCCACAATTTGAACACACTAAGTAATATGGTTGTATTTTATTTGACGAGATGAATACATCATACCGAGTTAGTCCATCATGAAATTGTTTTTTATTCACAATCGAGAGCTCGTCCAATAGGTCTAGCGTTCTGTAAACAGTCGCTAAACCTATTGATGGATTTTTACTTTTAACAGCCATGAATATTTCTTCTGCTGTTAGCAGCGTTGCTTGATTTTCAATTAATGTCGCTACTGTAATTTCTCGTTGAGGGGTTAATTTGTAACCCGCTTTTTTCAACTTATCACTGATTTCTTCGCGAATTAGATCTGTTTTTTCAGGCATAATTGTAACTTCCTATCCAGTCAAAATAAAATAAGTTCATTATTTCACGATACTATTATACGTGTATTTTATTTTAATTACAATTCTCTTTTTATTGCGTCTTCCGTCATGTACGTTCCGTCAGCATCTTGTTTAACGAGTTGGTTCTTCATTAACCGTCCAACCGCACGTTTGAATTGACCTTTACTGATTCCAAAGTACGTACGAATAGCATCCGGATCACTTTTATCGTGATATGGAATGCGGTGATCTTCTGCACGTTTTAGTAATTCTAAAATCATTGCAGCATCTTCATCTAAAACTTCGTGTGCACGTGGTAGTAATGAAACATAAACAATACCGTCATCACGAAGACCCACAACACGACCCGATACATCTTTACCTAAACGAGGCTCTTCTTCACGTTCGTTTGGATGTACAAACCCAACAAAACCATCATCTAGCAATAAGTAGCTTCCTGCTTTTAGAGCATTTACTACCGTACCGTTTACATCATGATTTTGCATTTCTTCTGTACCTTCAAGCGCAACATTTGTGAAGTAATCTACTGGAGCTAATTTACCCCACATAAGATCCTTACTATCTACAGTCGGTGTAACATATAGTTTTTCGCCTTTTCTTGGCCATAAATGTTTAAATAATGGTAAATCATCTATAGAAACAACCAGGTCTTTTTCAAGCCAACCGACATCTACAAAGACACCTAGCTCATGTTGTACCGCCACAACTTCTGCCCAACCATAAGTTCCTTCTATAATTGTTGGGATTTCAGTCATCATGACATGTTCATCTTTTTTATTAATATAAACAAAACCTTCGACCATATCACCAAGCTCTTTCGAATCAACGTCTTTATCTAGAACTTTAATCGTCAATCCATCTTTTTGAACGAACAGGTTTTTCTCATTTTTATCAATAACCATTGCCGTTACAATTGAACCTAATATACTATTCATATTATCGCTCCTCTACCCTTTCTATTTCCTTACTATTATACCGGTGATTCCCGTTTAAAGAAAGAAAGGACCTTGCATAAATTAATGCAAAGTCCTAAGTTTAACTATTCTTTAGTTAATTCGTAACTTTAAATTGCTACTGTTTCTCCACGGTATACAATACCACGACGGCTATCAACAGTAATTAATTCACCATTGTTAACTAATGATGTTGCTGATTCAGCTGCAACGACTACAGGAATACCCATAGCGATTCCAACTACAGCAGCGTGTGAAGTTAATCCACCTTGCTCAACAACGATTGCTGATGCTTTTTCGATTGCTGGTAGGTAGTCTTTATCTGTTGTCTTAACAACTAAGATTGAACCATCAGCCATGTTGTCGATTGCTTCAGATGCGTTATCTGCTACAACTGCACGACCAACAACTGTTCCACTTCCAACACCTTGTCCTTGAACAAGTTTTGATCCAATTAATTGGATCTTCATTAAGTTCGTTGTCCCACTTTCACCAACTGGTACACCAGCAGTAATTAGGATTAAGTCACCTTCTGAAGCGAACCCATGGTCAACAACATAAGTTGCTGCTAGGTTAAACATGTCATCCGTTGTTTCTGGTTTTTCAGAAACAATTGGCACAACGCCCCATTTTAATGTTAAGGCGTCAGCTGTAGCTTGTGAGAATGTCATTGCTACGATGTCTGCTTTTGGACGGTATTTTGAAATCATACGTGCTGTATGACCAGAATCTGTCGCTGCAACAATTGTTTCAATCTTCAAGTTTTTAGCTGTATGTCCAACTGCTTGTCCAATAGCTTCAGTTGTATCTTCTTGGTCATATGCTTTTAATGAGTATGCATCTTGATCAAGTAATGATGTTTCCGTACGGATAGCAATATTGCTCATTGTACGAACAGCTTCAACTGGGTAGTCTCCTGCTGCAGTTTCACCAGAAAGCATAATTGCGTCAGTACCATCAAAGATAGCGTTCGCAACGTCAGATGCTTCAGCACGTGTAGGACGTGGGTTTTCTTGCATAGAGTCTAACATTTGAGTAGCCGTAATAACTGGCTTACCTGCACGACGACATTTTGCGATCATTTCTTTTTGAACAATCGGAACTTCTTCTACAGGAATTTCAACTCCTAAGTCACCACGTGCAACCATTAAACCGTCTGATACAGCGATGATGTCGTCTAAGTTATCGACACCTTCTTGGTTTTCAATTTTAGGAATGATTTGGATGTGTAATGCATCGTTTTTCTCTAAGATATCTTTAATTTCTAATACATCACTTGTACGACGTACGAATGATGCAGCGATAAATGTAACGCCATTTTTAATACCAAATTCAATATCTGAACGGTCTTTATCAGTTAATCCAGGTAAGTTAAGTGAAGCTCCTGGTACGTTAACACCTTTGTTGTTTTTTAATACTCCAGAGTTGATTGCTTTTGTAACAATCTCTTGGTTTTCTTCGTCGATAGCTGAAACTTGTAATTCAACAAGTCCATCATCTAATAAGATTGGCATACCTAATTCAACGTCATTGATTAAGCCATCGTAACTGACTGAGAATTTTTCAGCAGTTCCTAGAACTTCTTTCATTGAAATACGTACTTCTGAACCTTTAGATAACTGAATAACTTCTTCCGCCATTTTGTGCGTACGGATTTCTGGTCCTTTCGTATCTAACATGATTCCTACTGGAATACCAACTTTTTTTGAAATGCTACGGATTCTTTCGATTCTTGTTAAGTGTTCATCGTGATCTCCGTGTGAAAAGTTTAAACGAGCAACGTTCATACCCGCTTCCATTAATTGTTCTAGTGTTTCTTCCGACTCACTAGCTGGTCCAATCGTACATACTATCTTTGTTTTCTTCATATTAGTTGTTCCCTTCCTTTTTAAATGACAAGGTTATTTGTCAGTATTTGTTTATATTAAATATTTATTTAATTCGTGGAACTGTAATTTAGGTTGGTGTACTAATTTGTTAAATACATCGTCAAAATCATTTGTTCCGATTTCTTCATCAATTAAAGCCACACATATTCCTGATGCACCTTCATGTAGTAATTCTACAGCTTTTGCACCGAAGCGACTTCCAAGAACTCTATCACGAACGTTTGGTTGTCCACCACGTTGGATATGGCCTAATACAACGTCTCGAATGTTAAAGGAGTCATCGATTGCTTCCATTTCCTTAACGAACTCAGGTGCTGACATAACACCTTCAGCTAAGACAACTAATCCTTGGTTCTTACCGTGAGTGAATCCTTCTTTTATAGTATTTACGATATCTTCGATATTGTATTCAATTTCTGGTACTACAATTGCCTCAGCACCACTACTTAGACCACTCCATAGTGCAATATCACCTGCACCGCGTCCCATAACTTCTACAACTAGAACTCGTCCATGTGATCCAGCAGTATCGCGTACACGGTCAAGTGCTTCTACTACTGTGTTAACCGTTGTATCGAAACCTAACGTATAATCAGTACCTGCAATATCGTTATCAATTGTACCAGGTATTCCTACCGTTGGAAAACCATGATTAGCAAGAGCTTGAGCTCCTCGGAAAGATCCGTCTCCACCGATTACAACAACTCCTTCGATACCGAACTTTTTAAGTTGTTCGATTCCTTTTAGTTGTCCTTCTGGTTTTGAAAATTCAGGATAACGAGCAGAGTAAAGCATAGTCCCACCTCTGTTTAGGATTCCTCCAACATCTCCTGAAGTAATTCGTTGAATATCTCCATCGACAAGTCCTTTGTAACCATTTCGAATGCCATAAACTTCAAGTCCTAAAGATTCACCTCGACGAACAACCGCACGAACTGCAGCGTTCATTCCTGGAGCATCTCCACCACTTGTCATTACACCAATTCTTTTCATATTTTACCACCTTAAATAATTATTAACTTAAATTATGAGTTTGAAATAATCTTCCATTAGCTATTCTATCACTTTTTAATCGTAAAGTCTTGGAACTTCTTGTCTTAATTTAAATTTTTATTGTTTTTTAACATAAAATTACCATTACCAAACATTTTTTCAAGTGTTTGTAACAATTTTTCACTAATTTTGACAAAATATCCTTGTTTGAATGCTTTTTGTTGTTGTGTTTTTTCATCATAAATAATAACAGGCGTCGTTCCATGATGTGTTTTTAGAACACGTTGTAATGCTTGTCGTTTTTTATTTTCATCTTGTAGTGATTTAAAACGAATATATAATACTTGTGTCGGCTCTTCTGTTTTCACTTCTTGTTGTTCTTCTTGTTTTTTATGATGTGTTTTATTTAATAAGTCTTCTGCATTTATAATTTTATTAACAACCATTTTGACTGCAGGTTGAGTACTTTCTACTTTACCCTCTACTAATATCGTATCCCCTTCATCAAATTGCTGAATAAATCGACGATGAACATTCGGGAACATTGTGAAATTTCCTTTTCCAGAATTATCTGTCACATCTAAAAATGACATAGGTTCACCATTTTTCGTCTGGATTCGTTTTATCTTGTCGACAACAACCAGTACTTTTATATAGTTGTTTTTAGCACCACTTTGTAGATAAACGATACTCTCATCATCTCTAAGCATTTTATACTTCTCTCCTGGTTCGGCTGAAAAGTAATATCCTGTGACTTCGAACTCTTGATTCATTTTATCTTCGTCAGATAAATCAGGTTCATCTGTAATCGATGGCGCAAAAATCTGGAACAACTCCATATTACCATGACTCATTTCAATACTTTCAAGGACACTCGTTATGGAGCTTAGTAAGGA
>CAMYQS010000011.1 GCA_947296835.1 uncultured Atopostipes sp. | reverse complement strand
GTTTTAATGAGCTTCAATGACAGTACATCAATGAGTTTAAACACGTTCTTATTTGGTTCGATTGTAACGATTAGTAAAGAACAGGTTTTATTTTTATTAATCTTAACACTCATTGTTATTGTCTTATATATCTTTTTCAGAAGACCGATGTATGTACTGACGTTTGATGAAGATACAGCTTTTACAGCTGGATTGCCTATCCGAGCAATGTCAATTGCGTTCAACATTATTACGGGAATCGTGATTGCCGTTGCGATGCCAATTGTCGGAGCATTATTGGTCTCAGCTATTTTAATCTTACCGGCAGCTATTGCGATGCGCCTTGGTAAAAACTTTACTTGGGTGATTGTGATTGGAATTCTGATTGCGATGACGGGTATGTTTAGTGGATTGACAGTTTCATTCTATTTCGGAACCCCACCAGGTGCGATGATCACGCTAATTTTATTAGCTATCTTTGTTATCCTGCTAGGTATTGAAAAAATCAGAAAATAATTTGCGCAGCACTTCTCTATGTCGTAGTTGATATGGGGAGGTGCGTTTTCTTTTTTGTAAAATGCTGTTTGGTTCATTCTGTCATTTCGTCATTTAAGTACCCAACCCCCATATCAAATTAGAAATCAATCTGGCTCTTCATTTCATAGAAGAACGAACGGAGAAAAAGGGCTTAATCTGAATGTTTGGCTACATACAAATTAGAGTGGTTAATGAAAGGTACGCTAAAGACGAACGAAAATGGTAAAATGATGTACAAACGTCAATAACTCCGGTAAAATGGGGGTATAGGAAGAGAGAGGAGGGTCTTTATGAAAGTAAGAAGAAGTACACGGCTTGTAGATATGACGATATACTTTTTGAAAAATCCAAATACGACGACGCCATTGAGTTATTTTACGGATAAATTTAAAGCGGCTAAATCTAGTATCAGTGAGGACTTAGCAATTATTAAAAATTCGTTTGAAGAAACAAATATGGGCAGTCTGATTACTTATGCAGGAGCTCGAGGTGGTGTGCAATACCAACCTTATTACCATAAAGCTCAGTTAGAGAAAGAAATACTGGCATTAAAAGATGAGATTAACGGTTCGGAGCGTCTTTTACCAGGTGGTTACATATTTACTTCGGACTTATTAGGGGATCCAAACTGGTTGAAACGAATAGGTAGAATTATAGCATCAAAATATTCGCCAGGTGAAGTGGATGCGATATTAACGATTGCGACAAAGGGTGTGCCACTAGCACAGTCGGCAGCTTATAATTTAAATGTCCCATTTTACATTGTTCGGAAATCAACAAAAGTGACGGAAGGTTCGACGGTAAGTATTAATTATCTGCCGTGGTCATCCGCAGAACAAGTCGAACGAATGACATTAACTCGAAATACATTGAAACCAGAATCTAAAGTTTTAATCATCGACGATTTCTTACGTGGCGGTGGAACGATTATGGGTATGGAACGAATGGCTGAAGAATTTAATTGTGTTGTTGTTGACTCCATTGTATTGCTTGAGCATACAGGAGAAGACACAAATACGAAAACAAAATCGCTGTTAAAAGTAACGGATGTCAATAAAGAAAACGAAACCATTAAAGTAGACGTTGGAAACTTTCTTTCATTGTGAAAGTCTATTGAAAAACGCTACTAAATCCCTTAGAATTAGGGCACCCATTTTAGTGAAATTTGACTAAAATAGATTGTAAATTTCGATAGGAGTTAGGAGAGAAACATGAAGAATCGTTATGTTGTTGTCTTGGCAGCAGGGCAAGGGACACGAATGAAATCTAAATTGTTTAAAGTCATGCATCCCGTTATGGGACGTCCGATGGTTGGACATGTTGTCAATGCAGCATTAGAAGCAGATGCATCTGAGGTTATTACGATTACAGGTCATGGTGCAGAAACAATCCAAGAGTATCTTGGAGAGAAAAGTAAATTTGTTTATCAAGAAGAACAACTGGGAACAGCTCATGCTGTAATGCAGGCAAAAGATTTACTTGAGGGCAAAGAAGGGACGACTTTAGTTCTTTCAGGCGATACGCCGTTGCTTCGTGCAGAGACGTTACAGCAGCTTATGGCTTTTCATGAAAATGAAGAAGCCAAAGCAACAATTTTAACTGCTTTAGCGGATGATCCATTTGGTTATGGACGTGTGATTCGTGCAGAAGATGGTTCAGTGAGCAAAGTTGTTGAAGAAAAAGATGCTTCTGAAGATGAAAGATTGGTACAAGAAATCAATACGGGAACGTACTGTTTCGATAACCAAGCTCTATTTAATGCACTTGAGCGCGTGAATAATGACAATGCTCAAGGTGAATATTACTTACCAGATGTTTTAGAAATCTTAAAAAGTGATGCAGAAAAAGTTGGTGCATTCCGTTTAGAAAATATGGAAGAAGCTTTAGGTGTTAATAACCGTGTAGCATTGGCAGAAGCTACAGCAATTATGCGCAAGCGTATCAATGACATGCACATGACAAATGGTGTGACATTGATTGATCCAAGCTCAACGTACATTGATGTTGATGCTGAAATCGCAAGCGATACCGTTATTGAGCCAAATTCATACATTAAAGGCCAAACAAAAATTGGCGAAGGTGTCCTAATTGGACTAGGATCTGTGATTGTTGATAGTCAGTTAGCGGATGGTGTTGAAATTAAGCAGTCTGTGATTGAAGAATCAATTGTCGGCAGAAATACAGATGTTGGACCACACAGTCACTTGCGTAAAGGCAGTGTACTAGGGGAAGGCGTTCATATCGGAAACTATGTTGAAGTGAAAAACTCAACAATTGGTGATCTGACTAGAGCAGGGCACCATACGTATATTGGAGATGCCGAAGTTGGGAAAGACGTAAACATCGGTTGTGGCGTTGTTTTTGCAAATTATAATGGTATGACCAAAAATAAAACAGTTGTTGGCGACCATTCATTTGTTGGAAGTAACTCGAACTTGGTGGCACCCGTTGTCCTTGGTAAAAAATCTTTTGTAGCAGCAGGTTCAACGATTACAGAAGAGGTTGAAGATGGTGCACTAGGTATTGCACGTGCCCGTCAAGAAAACAAAGAAGGCTTTCACGATCGTTTTTTCGAAAATAACTAAGTAAATAAAAGATGAATTTGAAAAGTAATTAGATACAGAAAATTGGAGGACATATAAATGGGAATTGAAGAGTCACATTTAAAGCTGTATTCATTAAGTTCTAACCGACCTTTAGCAGAAAAAATCGCAAATTATCTAGATGTTGATCTAGGGAAAGTAACCGTCAACACATTCAGTGATGGTGAAACAGCCATCAGTATTGAAGAGAGTATACGTGGAGACCATGTGTTCATCGTTCAATCAACGTCATACCCGACGAACGATAACTTAATGGAATTATGTATTATGATTGACGCTCTACGTCGAGCAAGTGCTAAAACAATTACAGCCGTGATTCCTTACTATGGTTACGCTCGTCAAGATAGAAAAGCTAAACCACGCGAGCCAATCACAGCTAAATTAGTTGCGAATATTTTAACAACAGCAGGAGCAGACCGTATTGTTGCATTAGATTTACATGCTGCTCAGATTCAAGGATTCTTTGATATTCCAATGGATCACTTATTAGGTGCGCCATTACTAGCAAGCTGGTTTATTGATAACAAATTAACAGGTAATGACGTTGTTGTTGTATCACCTGACCATGGAGGAGCAACTCGTGCTCGTAAATTATCGGATTTCTTAGAAGCACCGATTGCCATTGTTGATAAACGCCGTCCGAAGGCAAATGTTTCAGAAGTGATGAACATTATTGGTGATGTAGAAGGAAAAACAGCGATTATTATCGATGACATGATCGATACAGCAGGTACAATTACAAACGCGGCACAAGCCATTTTAGACCGCGGAGCAAAGGCTGTTTATGCGTGTGCAACGCACGGAATTTTCTCACCTCCAGCAATTGAGCGAATTGAAAACTCAGTTATCGAGAAAATGATTGTAACGGATTCAGTTTACTTGCCAGAAGATAAACGGATTGATAAGATTGAATTAATTAGTGTAAGTGAATTAATTGGGCAGGCAATTGAGCGTATCTACGAAGAGCGTTCAGTTTCACCATTGTTCTACAACAAATTCAAAAACAAACAAGAGTACCAATTCGACGATTAATCGAAAGATTTTCATTAACGGAATTAAACGCCTTGCGATTGGATAAGGGTTTCAGTCGCAGGGCTTTTTTCATACATTTTATTCGGAAAGGGAGATTTAATGGATAACATTACTAACGAAAGTTTGTTTGATTTAAAAAACGTAAGCCAACCGATTGTAGCAGGAGAGAAAGTTCTTTATCTTGAAACAAAAACCGATAAAGAGGACAACAAATATATCTCTTCGATCCACCAAATCGATCCTGAAACAAAAGAACGTATTCCGTATGGCGATTCAGGTAGTACGAATACAGCCATTCAATTATCTCCAGATAAAAAGACATTATCTTACCTATCAAATGATACGAAAGATGATAAGGTTCAGTTATTTACAATGTCTTTAACAGGCGGTTCCGCAACACAAGTAACCTTTGAAAAAAATGGTGTAAGTTCTTATGTATGGGTGGATAATAGTGAAACAATTTATTATCAAACATCTGTAAAAAAAGAAGATAACGATTCAGATGATGAAAAAGAAGATAAAAAAGACCAGCCTCAAAAGGTCGTTAGCACAAAACTAAATTATAAAATGGATGGCCAAGGTGTGGTACCAGAAGACCGTACATATCAAATCAAGAAAATTAGCCTCGGTGAAAAAGACGCAGAAGTCGTTCTTGAAGAAGACCGCGGCTTATCTTTACAATATGTCGCTAAAGACGAGTCGTTTATTTTGTACTTTGACCGCTTAGATCCAGATGACGAGTGGGTATATGGTGGAAGCTTATACCGTTATAATGTCGTGAGTGAAGAACGCGACCTATTAACGACAGATATTCCAACAGGTATGTTCACATTCGATTTAACGAACGAAGCAGAAGATACCTTTATCCTAACAGGTCATAATTTCGATTATAAATTTGTTACGCAGACTGATATTTACCGCTTTGACCTTGCAGATAAAAAACTAACAAACTTAACCGCGGATTTAGATATCAGTATCGGTGACTCGCTTGTTGGTGATTTCCAGCAAAACGTAGGTGGACCGGACTTATGGTGGCTAGAAAAAGGAAAAACATTCCTATTTAAAGTGACTGAGCAAGGTAAAATCACGTTATATAAAGGCACACCAGAAGGCACGATTGAAAAAGTAGTCGATGAGCATATGCATATTACGGGTCTCGATTTATTCGACGACAAAAAACGTGCTGCGATTACGTACTCGACATTAACGGTACCAAGTGCGTTAGGTATTCTTAATCTAGAGACGTCAGAAGTAACGGATTTATACGTACCAAACGAAGCATTCTTTGAAACACATACCCTCTCAACACCTGAACGTTTCTGGTTCAAGAGTGTGAAAGACTGGGATATTCAAGGTTGGTACATGTCACCAATTGATGCGAAAGAGAATCATCCTGCGATTTTATACATTCATGGAGGACCTCAAGTATCGTATGGGGAGACCTTCTTCCATGAAATGCAAGCCCTAGCAGCTGACGGATACGGGGTTATTTTATTAAACCCACGTGGTGGTAGTGGTTATGGACAAGAGTTTGTGGCTTCCATTTTAGACAACTATGGGGACGAAGACTATCAAGACTTAATGAATGGTGTTGATTATGTCTTAGAAAACCATCCTGAAATTGATACAGACAATCTATATGTTGCAGGAGGAAGTTATGGTGGCTTCATGACAAACTGGATTGTGACACATACCGATCGCTTCAAAGCAGCCGTTACACAACGTAGTATTAGTAACTGGATTAGCTTCTATGGCGCAAGTGACATTGGACCATCATTCGTTGAGTTCCAATTAGGACGAGACTTAAGTCAAGCAGATGAGCTATGGCAAATGTCGCCGCTTGCACACGCGGCAAACGCGAAAACACCATTATTAGTGCTACATGGTGAAGAAGATTTACGTTGTCCATTAGAACAAGGTCAACAAATGTATATCGCGATGAAAAAGCAACGCGTTGAAACGAGACTAGTTGTATTCCCTAAATCAAGTCATGGATTGTCAAGAAATGGTTTACCAAACCTACGCATTCAGAGACTAGATGAAATTGCAGACTGGATTAAAGCGTTTTAATTATTGAAGAAAATATAAAAATAATATGAATTCTTACGGCCTTAAGCAGGGAAAACCCCTTGTTTAAGGCCTTTTCAAATTGCGGAAAGTTCTCTGCCGGGAGTATGTCATAGAAAAGAGGGGTCATTTCTGATAAAATAGTAAATACACTGTGCTTATGTTCTAATCGTTTTTTAATTTTTAAAGAGGATTTAACGCTATGATTTTAAAAAATTAAATATAACGTTAAGTAATTCATTTAGAAAGAGGGTAAAAAAATGAGTATTATTGAATTTAAAGGAGTCAATAAATATTACGGCAAGAACCATGCTTTAAAGAATATTGATCTATCATTTGAGAAGGGCGAAGTAGCCACACTAATCGGACCATCTGGTTCAGGAAAGTCGACTCTGTTACGAACGATTAATGGTTTAGAAGGTATTTCAAGCGGAAACTTATTTGTTTTAGGACAAGATATTACGGATCCGAGCACAGATATCCGCCACGTCCGCCAAAAGATTGGGATGGTCTTTCAACACTTTGAGCTATATCCACATAAGACAGTACTTGAAAATGTGATTATGGCACCGCAAATTGTTTTAGGCATTTCAAAGAAAGAAGCCATTGAAAGTGCAGAACGATACTTAACACGCGTAAACATGTGGGATAAAAAAGACGCGTATCCAGACAACTTATCTGGAGGACAAAAACAACGTGTGGCGATTGCACGTGGATTAGCGATGAAACCGGACGCGATGTTATTTGATGAACCGACGTCAGCGCTAGACCCAGAAACGATTGTAGATGTTTTAGATGTTATGAAAGATATTGCTTTAAAAGATGGCATGACGATGATCGTTGTTACTCACGAGATGGGCTTCGCTAGAGAAGTTGCAGATCGTGTTATTTTTATGACTGCAGGTGAGATTATCGAAGACCGTCCAAGCGAAGAGTTCTTTGAGAACCCACATGACGAGCGTGCCCGCAACTTTATCAACCAAGTATTCGCATATTAAGAGGAGAGATGAACATGAAATGGATGAAGCATAAATTACTAGGCTTCAGCATTCTGCTCATGACCTTAGTGCTAGTTGGTTGTGGAGAAGCAGTGGCTGAAGTGGACATCGGCACCCGCATTCAAACTGAAGAGACGCCAGTTTTAACATGGGGAGTAAAAGCAGATACAAACTTATTTGGCTTTTACAATATTCAATCCAGCAAAATCGAAGGCTTTGATATTGATATTGCCTCGGCATTAACCGATGAAATGACAAACGGAAACGGCATCGCAGACTTTGTAGAAGTGACGTCGAAAACTCGAATCCCACTATTAAAAACCGGTAAAATTGACGGGATTCTCGCAACAATGACGATTACAGAAGAACGAGAGAAACAGGTCGACTTCAGTGATGTGTACTTTAACGGTGGGCAGTCACTATTAGTACCAGAAGATTCTGAGATTAATAGTATTGAAGACTTAACCGAAGAACACACAGTTTTAGCAATCAAAGGATCAAGCTCAACACAAAATATGCGTGAGTTATCTCCACAAGTAGAAGTGTTAGACCTTGAAAACTACAGTGAAGGCTTCGTAGCTTTACAATCTGGCCAAGGACATGCGTTGACAACGGATGACGCGATTTTATTAGGAATGATTGATCAAAATCCGAACTATCGTTTAGCCGGTCAAAGTTTTACAGAAGAGCCTTACGGGATTGCGATCAACAAAGGTCAAGATTTCTTTCATGAACAATTAGAAGCAGCTCTCGATACCATTCAAGGCAATGGCGTTTATGATGAAATTTACGAAAAATGGTTTGGTGAAATATTACCAGCGGGTGCCCCAGGAAGTCCAAGTACTTCAACAACAGGAGCAGCAGAACCAGCTTTGGATGAAAGTGGGGATGAATAATGAGTGAATTACTACAGCAATATTGGCCCCTGTTCATTGATGGTGCACTTCATACGATTCTATCTAGTGTTATCGCATTAGTTTTAAGTCTACTAATTGGAACAATCATGGGTATAACGCAAGTGTCAACCAACAAATGGTTAAGAGGCTTTGCAAATGTGTACGTGGAATTTTTCAGAAATATTCCACTACTTGTTATCGTAATGTTCTTTTACGTTGCGATTCCAATGTACTTATTTAATATTTCAGGATTTTGGGCGGGGACAATCGGGTTAACGATTTATACATCGTCATTCATTGCCGACAACGTTCGTGCAGGAATCGAAACCGTACCAAAAGGACAAATGGAAGCCGGCCTTTCACAAGGATTGAAACGCAGCAACATCATGCGCCACATCATTTTGCCCCAAGTTTTCCGAATAGTCATTCCACCTTTAGGGAACCAATTCATTAACTTAGTTAAAAACTCGTCAATCCTCGCAATGGTTGCCGGATTAGACTTGATGTACTTTGGAGACTTTGTCGCGATGGAAACATTTAATACGTTCGATACGTATCTTTTAGTCGGCGGCATGTATTTAGCGATTACACTACCTCTAACGTACGCGATTAAAAAATTAGAACTAAAATTAGGGATACACGATAACTAAAAGGGGGAGATCGAATGAATTTAAGTGAAGCTTTTTCATGGGATAACATTGGTTTTTTATTAGATGGTCTCCGAGTGACTGTCGAAGTAGCCTTACTCACAATTATCATTAGTATTATTGTAGGTTTTACACTGGGAATTATTCGATACTTTGAAATCCCAGTCGTTTCAAAAGTCGTTGGTTGGATAGTTGATATTATCCGTAACCTGCCACTTCTACTGATTATATTTTTTACGTACTTTGCGCTCCCGCAACTTGGCGTCAGCTTGAATGTCTTTTGGTCAACAGTTGTTGCCATGTCGATATTCGAAGCATCAATGATTTCAGAAATTTTACGCGGTGGGCTTAAAGCACTACCAAATGGTCAAATGGAAGCCGGCTTAGCGACGGGACTAAAAAAGAGTAACGTGATGTATCACATCTTGCTACCACAAGCGACGAAAGAAATTTTACCATCACTTGTGAGTCAGCTAATCGCACTGATCAAAGATACCTCACTCGCAACGATTATTACGTTGCCAGAACTTACGCACAACGCGAAAATCATCTACGGACAAGACACGTCATACGTGATCCCGATGTTTATCGCGCTCGCAGGCTTCTACTTCATCATCTGTTTCGCACTATCCGTATTTTCAAAATACCTATCGAAACGTATGGAAGTTACTAGTCCCGATGCCATTTAATTGAATGTTTTTTTAAGACTCACGTGCTCTCTTTCAATCGGAAGAGACATGTGGGTCTTTCTTTTTTGTGAAATTGGAGAGCGGTTCGGTAAGTGAGGGTAAAAGATAGATATTTTCTAATTCCTCACTCACGTATAGATAAATGATGTGCAGGTAGACATCAAAAAAACAGCTAAAGTCATCTAAACTTTAGCTGTCTCCATTATATTGATTATAATATTATCCGAAGAAGTGAATTAATATACCAGCAGAAACAGCAGATCCGATAACGCCTGCGACGTTGGGACCCATAGCATGCATAAGTAAGTAGTTATTTGGATTAGCTTTAATTCCCTCAACTTGTGAGACGCGGGCAGCCATTGGTACAGCCGACACACCGGCAGAACCAATAAGGGGATTCACTTTTCCACCCGTTAACTTGTACATCAGTTTACCCATTAGTACACCACTTGCCGTACCGACCATGAAGGCAAATAGACCTAAAACGATAATCTTAATCGTCGCCATCGAAAGCAGTAATTCTGCGTTAGCGGATGCACCAACAGCAACACCTAAAAGAATCGTAATAATATACATCATAGAATTTTCAAGTGTATCGGCTAATAGAGATACAACGCCACTTTCACGAATCAAATTCCCTAGCATCAGCATGCCAACTAGTGGCGCAGATGATGGAATCAACAAGCTAACAAATAAAGTGACTACGATTGGGAAAATAATCTTTTCTTTCTGTGAAACTTCGCGAGCCTGCGTCATAACTGTTTTACGTTCTTCTTCAGTCGTCAGTAAACGCATAATCGGTGGCTGGATAATTGGTACAAGCGCCATATAAGAATAGGCGGCGATAGCGATAGTTGGTAGCAGATGTTCAGATAAAATAGCTGCAGCGTGTAAGGCCGTTGGTCCATCTGCTCCACCAATAATGCCAATTGCACCGGCTTCACTTGGTGTCATCCCTAAAGCGAGGGCACCAAAGAAAGCAGCAAAGATTCCAAACTGAGCGGCTCCACCTAATAGCAGCGTCTTTGGATTTGCAATCAGTGGACCAAAGTCCGTTCCAGCCCCTAAACAGAGGAAGATTAATGGTGGAAAAATACCCAGACTAACTCCCTGATAGAGGTAATAGAACAGTCCACCGCTACTTGTTGCTGTTGGTGCATCCATCAAACCTGTAAAAGGTAGGTTGGCTAACAGCATCCCAAAGGCGATAGGAATTAATAAGTAAGGTTCATAATTTTTAGCAATCGCTAAATAGATTAAAATGAGAGAGAGAAAAATAACAATAATTTCTTGAATTGTAATGTTCATCAAACCGGACGTTATAATTAATTCATTGATACTATCTAACATATAATCTCACCTCCTAAAATGTGAGGAGAAGCTGATCAGATTGTACCCGGTCGTTGGCTTGAACCAAGACTTCGCCTACTACACCATCTGCAGGGGCCACGATTTCATTTTCCATCTTCATCGCTTCTAATACAATCAGTGTTTCACCTTCAGTGACAGACTGCCCTGAGCTCACTAGCACCTTTAAAATGGTACCAGGCATAGGTGCGTGCACACCGTCACCGGTAGCAGCAGAACTCGGTTGGGGCTCCTGCTTTGGGTCAGGTTCTGGCGTTTCGGCCGGTTCTTGTGTTTTCATTTCAGCATCGTCAGTTAGTTCACGAACAGCAACATGATAGATTTCACCATTGATTTCGACTTCGTATTTTTTCATGATTCTATTCCTCCTGTTTTACCGTATACGTTTGGATTCAACGATCTCAAATTTTTTATCGGGTTCATCTTCTGAAGCCAACACTAACGCAATAATTTCAGCAGCTATTTTGTGTTTGGGATTCTCACGCGTTTCACGCTGTCGCATTGGATTAGGCACTAGTATTTCTTCTGAAAGGGGTTTAGGATCCGTCATAAATTTCGCTACAAGTTCAACGAGACCCCAAATCAAGGCTAGTACAATAAATACCGTCAGCATTGCAACAATCGTTAAGATTAGACCGTCATAAATCGTAATTGTATCCATACTTTTCCTCCTTAGTTCAATAATTTCCTATACGCGATAGCGTGCTTGAATCCGAATCGGTTTGTCCTTATTAGGTTTCGTTTGATACTTTTTCTCTAAATATTCCTTCCCAACTTGTGGGAATAAAGCGTACGTTAAGACGTCCTCATCACTTTTGGCTAATTCTCCGAGTTCATCTTTCAGACGATCGAACTCTGGTTCTAAGCGGTCAGCTGGACGATAATCAATCGTTTTTTCATCCCCAATAATGGAGTTTTGGAAATCTTCTTCAACGGGCGCAGGTGATTTTCCGTAATACCCTTTTAGATAATCCTTAATTTCCGTCGGAACCATCTTGTAGCGGTCGCCGGATAATACATTGAATACGGCCTGCGTTCCAACCATTTGGCTCATCGGCGTGACTAGAGGTGGATACCCTAAATCAGCACGCACATTTGGCACTTCTTTTAAAACATCTTCATATTTATCGCTGGCTCCAGCTTCCGCTAACTGAGAAGTTAAGTTTGATAGCATGCCACCAGGTACTTGGTAAATCAAAGCTTTAGGATCCGTGAACATGGTTTTAGGATTGAGCGTTCCGGCATCTAAATACTTATCGCGGATGCCTTTGAAATAATCAGCAATGTCTTCAAGAATCGGTACGTCTAAGTGTGTATTGAAATCGAGTTCAGAAAGAGTGATAGCAAGTGATTCAGTGGCGGGTTGACTCGTCCCTTCTGCAAAAGGTGAAATCGCCGTATCAATAATATCGACACCGGCTTCAGCAGCGGCTAAGTAAGTCATTTGGGAAACACCGCTCGTCGCATGTGTATGGAGGTTAAGGGGCACGTCTACTACTTCTTTCAAGGCTGAAATGAGTTCACGAGCATTTGCGGGCGTTAATATACCAGCCATATCTTTGATACAAATGGAATCTGCACCCATCTCAGAATAGGTCTTGGCAAGGTCTACATAGTATTCGACCGTATGAATGTCACTAGTTGTATAAGCGATGGCGAGCTGGAAATGCGCACCATATTTCTTAGCAGACTCAACAGCTGCGCGGAGGTTACGCGGATCGTTCAGGGCATCGAACACCCTAAAAATATCAATCCCATTCTTTACCGCATTTTCTATAAACTTGTCGACGAGATCATCCGCATAATGGCGATAACCAATTAAATTTTGACCTCGCAATAACATCATCAACTTGGTATTGGGTGTGCGCTTTCGAATCTCCCGTAACCTTTCCCATGGATCTTCATCCAGAAAGCGAATGGCCGCATCATATGTTGCACCACCCCACATTTCTAACGCATAATAGCCTGCTTGATCGATTTTCTCAATAATCGGCAGCATATCATCTGTCGACATTCGAGTAGCCATGAGACTCTGATGTGCATCTCGTAAAACTGTTTCGTTTATTCGAATTTCTGTCGTCAATCTTTTCCCACCTTTCCTTTAAAACTATTACTCTCATTGTAATGTAAACGCAACCAAAACGAAAACCATTTTTTTGAAATGAATTCATTTCAGGAGGGATTGTTAAGAAAACGACGAAGCCTTTGCGTAAAATTTACAGAAAATCACCAATTAATTAACAATGATATTATATAATCACATTAAGAGTAGCGTATCATTTCCTCAACATTTTAAATGATACTCCCCAATTTGCTGCTCAGTGTAATATACGTCTAAATGTAAGCCAGAAAAAGCAGAGAACCCACTCTGCTTTTTTTTGCGTTTAACGGATAATAAATGAAAAAATTGCCTCGAATTCGAAAAGTGTTGTATAATAGAGGGGATAAAAAATAGGAGCGAATGTTGTATGATCACAAACGTAAAAAAAATCATGAAAAATTATGAGCCAAAAATCTATGGCGGGCGCAAAGAATCGTCTGTCTTAATTCCACTTGTTCAAGTGGATGGCGAGTGGCATATCTTATATGAAGTTCGAAGTAAATTAGTTTCGCAAGCAGGGGATTCATCATTTCCAGGTGGGAAAGTCGAACCAGGTGAAACGTATGAAGAAGCAGCTGTCCGTGAAACGATGGAAGAGCTAAATCTAAAACGTGAGCATATAAAAGTGCACGGTGAAATGGATTTTATCATCGGTCAACAGATGATTATCCGTTGTTTTGTCGGAGAAATTGTAGGCGTAGAGGTGTCAGATATTAAACCAAATGAAGAAGTCGAACAAGTCTATACCGTACCGGTGAAATATTTCATCGAAAACGATCCAAAATACTTTTCTGTACATTATAACCCAAGACTCGAAGAAGAATTTGAGAAGAGTTTAGGCGAGAATGAATTCGAACGTAAGCTGAGTAATCATGGTGAAAAGATACCAGTATATGAGATTGAGCACCATTCCTTGTGGGGTTATACCGCAAATTTAACGGAGCGTTTCATTGAAATTATCCGAGAAAATAACGTACAATAAAATTATAATTTAGTACATGATTGTTTTGTTAGCGGTTAGTTTGTTATCATTTGGTTAATGTGATAAAATAACGGGTATTAAGATACACAAACGTTCATCGTTGTGTATCTAATAAAAGGAACATAGCTT
The DNA here is from genome assembly GCA_947296835.1 of uncultured Atopostipes sp. Classification (GTDB taxonomy): domain Bacteria; phylum Bacillota; class Bacilli; order Lactobacillales; family Carnobacteriaceae_A; genus Atopostipes. The sequence goes on along the minus strand of CAMYQS010000011.1, from coordinate 1,134 downwards.
TATATAACGGGAGGAAATGAAAATCATGAACTACAAGAAATTACTTAGTTTATTTGCAGTATCTACATTAGCTCTAAGTGCATGTGGAACGACAGATGAGGGAGAAACACCAGCAGACGACGTAGAGGATGTTGAAGAAACTCCAGCAGAAACAGAAGAAACAACGGGATCAGCAAGTGACGACTTAATGGATAGAGCAGCAGAAAACAGTGGAGACGCATTCCCAGAATACGGTCTATACGTACCAGGTGCTTGGACAGCAGAAGGACGCATTGTTCAACATGCTCCAGGCGAAGCAGCTGTTATTCCAGTAGATATCACATCTGACCATGCAGAATACAACGTTTACTTAGTTGAAAACGGTGTAATCACTGAAGTTGTATCAAACGAACCAGAAGTTGAACTTACAGTAGACACACCATCAGCAGACACTGAATACTTAGTTGGTGTATCACCAGATGCATTAGGTGAAGTTGGAGACGAAGTTGCAGAAGAAGACTTCTACCGTACAGAAATCGTACTTTTTGAAGAAGCAGCACCAGCAGCTGACGCAGAATAATCTAAAACAATCCATATGGAAGGCAGAGCTAACCCTCTGTCTTCTTTTTTATTTGTGAAATGAGTGAGGGACCAGATTTCGGATAAAGTTGAGTTAACCCATCGCGCAATAAAATCAAGATAAACATTTATGAAAATGCCGATAGATATGCTATAATCTAACTGCTTTTAGAAGTTATACTGGGTGGAGAAATCTTACCCAGCTTTTTTGGCTATTAAGGTTTTTTTAATCCCGTAATAAGCATAAGCGCGACCACGCTTCTGGCTACGTCTTACCGACCTGCCAATTAGCGGGTCTTCTTTACATGTATACAGAAATATTCAGGAGGATCATCATGAAATTAATCGTTGGATTAGGTAATCCAGGCAAACAATATGAAAAAACAAAACATAACATTGGGTTTCTAGTGTTAGATGCTATCGCAGCTAACTTAGGATTATCTTTTGGCAAAACAAAATTTAAATCAATTTACGCAGAAGGCAACATTGGAACAGAGAAAGTGGTTCTGATTAAGCCACAAACATTTATGAACTTATCAGGAGAATCTGTCCGTCCATGGATGGATTATTATAACT
>CAMYQS010000010.1 GCA_947296835.1 uncultured Atopostipes sp. | reverse complement strand
ATTGCCTCTTGTCTCGTTGGCTCGGTGATGTGTATAAGTGACAGCCGATATGGTCATCATGATTATGCGTTAATAGAATTGCGCGTAGCTCCAAGCCTGTATCCTCTAAATATTCCAAAACCTGTGCCCCTTCGCCAGGATCCACCACAATAGCTTCCGTATCTTTCTCAATCACCCAAATATAATTATCAGAAAACGCTCGAATCGGATTTATCTTCATTCACATTACTCCTTTATTCTTCTTATCCTAATTATCTTACCGTATATCGGCACGAAGGAAAATTACTACACCCTGTGAACGACCCATATTTACCATTTCGTTCAACAAGATTCCCTCTGCATTTAGGACAATTACCACTTTTAACCCGTTCTTTATCTTTCTGAACATTTTGTTTAATCTGTTTTACGTGTTCTTTTCGTTTCTCTTTTGAATCAATATTCGCATGGTCAATTTTTGTTTTAAATAAATCAATATCGCTACGAGTAAATTTGATAGTTTTGAATTCGAGTATTTTCTTCCTGAAATTTGCAGTATATAGAACGAGGTTATCCGTTTTGACTTTTAAATCTGCATTAACGGAGAAGATAACCATGGGGATAAAGTCCGTTTCTGGTATATCGAGTAAGTTTTCGAGTGTTTTAACATGTCCATAATTTTGCCAAATGGGATTAAGAAATTTATACTTCTTACCATAAATATTCTGCGTCCACTGTCTCGTTCGATCTGTACCTATAATCCAACCCTTATAGTTTTTGACTTCTAGTACAAAGATTCCGTAAATAGATAACACCACATGATCAATTTGAGTTGTGCCTTTTTCAGTACTCAGCATAATATTGTCTATTACTATGTATTCATCTTCCGGTAGTTTCTTCAACATCTTCGATACGACTGCCTCACCAATTGCACCTTTAAGTGTCGCAATAATTTGCGAGCTAAAAAGATTCAATAGCACCATAACGACTATGAAAATAAGCAAAAATGGCATCCGATTATCCCCCGTTCATGTCATTATACGAACCCGATTCATTTATTCTATCCATTATACATTATTTAATCTGTTGACTGGAATAAAAAAAGCCCTCCATTAGCTGGAAGGATAGGTTAATCACCATATTTTGACTGATAAAACTTTAATGCTAGAAAGGTGATCGCAACGATTACTAAACTGATCACAAATATCCAGATGAGTGCTCGTGGGATGGGGACATCGAGTATGAATAGAATAACCATGGTCACCAGCGAGACAAATGTCACAACAAGATCTAATTTCAACATATATTCAATAATCATCATCCGCACCTCCTTATATATAAGTATACCACTCATTAGAATTGCACTGAATAATATTGCATGCAATTAGGACTTGCAGACAGTTTTTGGTGATTCGTATGCCATTTTTCTTATTTACAGATACTTTTATGGAATTCCTATGTCATTCTTCATATTTACAGATACTTTTATGGAATTCGTATGCCATTCATCATATTTGCAGATACTTTTACCGGATTCGTATGCCATTTATCGTATTTTCAGATACTTTTACGGGATTTGCATGGCATTCTTTTTGGGAAGTTTAAAGACAGCTACTTTCTAGAAATCCTTATGCTACATGATAATCTTATCGATATTTTGTTATATAGAATGTCCATATAACAATTTTACTGGATTTTTAACATATAGAGTTTCCATATAACAATTTTTCAATTATTTTGACACTATAGGGTATATTATCAAAAATATAGGTACATAGCGCACTGACCACTATATAAATATCCCATAAGACATCAAAAAGACCCGCATAAAAGTTCTCACTTTTACACCGGTCTTTTATTTAACTTCTCTACAAAATTTCATTAGGCTGATTCAGCTTCTAATTGTTTATGAATCTCAAGCAGCCCAACTTCGCGAATTTCTCTTGGTAAGAACATACGAATCTCTTCATCGTTAAATCCGATTTGTAGTCGACGGTCATCCATAATAATAGGACGACGAATTAAGCTTGGTTCCTCAATAAATAAGTCCAATAATTCTCTCATCGATAATTCGTCAAAATTAACATCTAAGTTTTTGTATGCCTCTGACCGATAAGAAATAATTTCCTCGGTACCTTCGTCTGTTAACATAAGGATTTCTTTAATTTCATCCTTCGTTAACGGCTCATGATAGATATTTTGTTCTTCAAAAGCCAATTCGTGTTCCTCTAACCATGCCTTAGCCTTTCTGCAGGAAGTACAACTAGGTGAAATGTATAATTTGATCATCTCAAATACTCCTTTTCAAAAGATTCACGCATCACATCTTAATGAGTAGGTAAAGTTCCACATTTTCCGAAATGTATGTTGCTAAAGAAACTTTTTAAAATGTAACCGATCTATTTCTTAATTACTATAATAAGTATAAATGAACAAAAAGTCAATTATGTTTACAAATATAACACAATTTGTATCTTGCCGTCACTGTGCTGTAACAATGGTAACAGGTCCAATGTCAAAAGACAGGTGCCTTTAAACACTGAGACTGCAGAGTTTTTTAATACCTTCTTTTATGAAATGAAAAAAGCAAGAAAACCAGCGGACTGATTTTCTTGCTTTACTTTACTTAAGAATTTGATCCCATGTAATATTCGTTTCATAATCTGACACAAAAATACGTCTGATTTCTAACGAGCTAATATCTTCTAATGGATTTTGGTTGTTTACAATCATAACGATTCCATCAATCGCGATTGGTTGCGCGTCGATTAGTTGTTCATTCTCTTCGTCCGTTGTGGCACGAGAAGTCATACCAATGTCTGCACTTCCGTCAATTGCTGTTGTAATACCCGCACCTGATCCAGGGGATGTAATATCAATCGTTACATCTGGATTGTATTCACGGTACGCTTCAGAGAATAATTGGACAACCGGTTCGACCGATGTTGATCCTACAATCATGATTGAGCCTGATAATCCTTTTGCTTCATATTCTGGCGCTTCTGCATCTACCGCTACAAAACCAACTTCTTCTACTAAAGATTGTGCTTGAGCTGAGAACATGAAATCCCAGAAATCTTGTGCAACTTCGCTTAATTCTTTTCCATAAACCATACTGAATTCACGAACCAGTGTGTAGTCACCAGTACGAATCGCTTCACGATTTGGCTCAACATCATCTACTGATAAAGCTTTTACACCATCGTTTAACGATCCTAATGAAATGTAACTAATACTGTGCGGATCAGATGATACGGATTGTGTAATCGCGTTTGTACTATTTTGAACAGTTACGGTTGGTGAAATATTATCGTCACCATTTTTATCTACTAAGCCTGTCACTTCAGTAAAAGCGGAGCGTGTTCCGGAACCAATTTCACGCGTGTATGAATTGATGTCCTCTTCAGCATGAAATTCCCCACTTGTGAAATCTTCAATATTCACTATGAAGTAAACACTAAACGCTAAGAAAATAAGTCCTCCCCAGAACCACCATTGCGTATAGAGTTTCTTCCCTTTGTTATTCGACATATTTTAATCCCCTTGCTAAAATAGTGTAAGTGTACGTCACCTCAGATTATAACATTAAAGACTGTTAAATAAAGACCCTATTGCATTTTATCCCATTAAATTCTTCTAAAACTCATTCTTAAGACTGATAGAGGTGAACGAAGTATTTGTTATAATGAATACCGAGAAAGGGATGATTCTAATGAAACAAACAAATGCTAAAATTTCTAAAATGAACTTAAGTAAATTCATCCGTGCTCTATTTTCAAAAGAAACACCGACTTATGTAAAAAGTATCGTTGGTTTAGCCGTCGCTTATACGGTATTCCCAATTGACGCGTTACCCGACATTATGGGACCGCTTGGGCTTGCAGATGATGCGGCTGTCATTGCTTTACTCACAACGATTGCGATGAACTTACTCGATAACTATAACGCTAAAAATATGAAAACTGTCACAGAATTAGAAGATGAATAGATTTTACGAGCCCTCGAATTTCGAGGGCTTTTTAACTTTTTAGGCTGAAATAAGCTTGTAAAACGTTGATTTTAACGTATAGTTAAGGCAGAGAAATCATAAAGGAAGTGCTTCATGCGCATAAATAAATTTATAAGTGATGCTGGTAAAACTTCTAGACGAGGTGCCGATCGCTTAATTGAAGAAGGTAAAGTAATTGTTAATGGCAAAAAAGCTAAAATTGGAATGCGAATCGAGCCCGGTGACGACGTTCGGGTAAATGGTAACCAATTATATATTGCCCGAAACAACGTTTATATCGCTTTAAACAAGCCGATTGGGATTACGAGTACGACTGAAAAGAATGTTCAAGGCAACTTAACCGATTTAGTTCGCCAACCGTTTCGTGTATTCAATATCGGTCGTTTAGACAAAGAATCCGATGGTTTAATTTTAATGACAAATGATGGGGACATTGTAAATCAAATTTTACGTCCTGAACATAAACATGAAAAAGAATATATTGTTGGGGTCGACCGCCCGATTACACCAGAATTCTTAGAGGGTATGTCTAAAGGAGTTCGTATTTTAGGAACAAAGACGGATCCATGTAAGGTGGAGCAGCTATCAAAATATGAATTCAACATTACGTTAACACAAGGTTTGAACCGTCAAATCCGTCGTATGTGTGAGGTTTTTGGATATGAAGTCGTTCGCTTACAAAGACACCGCGTTATGAATATCCATCTTGGGAACTTACCGACTGGTCAATGGCGTTACTTATCGAAGAAAGAAAAACGTGAATTATTTGATGAATTAGATTACACACCGCGTGAGTGGTAGTATTTAATGAGCATTAGCGAACTATCTCTATAAAAGAGGTAGTTTTTTTAACGCCAGAGAACATATAAAATTAGTTGGATTCATGTTAGAATCAACCCTAGTGAAAAAGTTCAACTTTGAAAGGAAGGAATTTATCGTGAGTCAGAATAAAAAAGGCTTATACGGGATTCTTCTCTCAGGAGCGATTGCAACTGGGGCATATCTCATTAATCATTACATACCAACAGATTTATTAGGGTCGGCTGTTATTGCACTCCTTATCGGGATGTTATTAAATCCCCTCATTTCACAATGTGACCTTTATGATGCCGGTATTAATTGGACGTCAAAATATGTCTTACGTGCAGGTATTATCATTGCAGGTGTGACACTTAGTTTTGGCCAGTTAATCGAAGCAGGTAAATATGCTTTAATTTTATTATTTTTTACTTTGATTACCGCTTTTGGCGTGGGTTATCTCTGTCATAAAATCTTTAACATCAATTGGAAACTATCTAGCTTGTTAGCTGTGAGCACCGCAATTTGTGGGGGAACGGCAGTCGCAACTGTTGGACCAACGATTCGTGCGAAAAACCGAGATATCGCTTATGCCATTTCAGCAACATTTATTTTTGATATTTTAACGGTGATTGCTTTTCCATATATCGGTCAAATGCTTGGTCTTAGCGATACAGGCTACGGACTATGGGTCGGAACAGCGATCAATGACACATCGTCCGTAGTAGCGGCAGGATATGCCTTCTCGGATGCAGCGGGTGTACTCGCAACGATTGTAAAATTAACACGTACATTGTTTATCGTACCAATCGTCTTAATCTTCTCATGGATTTACGCGAAAAAAGAAGTTTCGGTTGATTCAAGAGAAAAAATCAATATAAAAGATATTTTTCCTTGGTTTATTTTAGGCTTCTTAGCCGTTGTTGCTTTAAGAACAGTGGGTATTATACCAGATACGATGGTATCACCTATTTCATCCATGTCTAAGTTCTTCTTAGCTATGGCGTTAGGTTCAATTGGGCTAAAAACAAGTCTCAAGGAAGTTTCTGGAGTGGGTATTAAACCAATGGTCGCTGCAGTCGTCATCGATATGTCAGTTGTTATTGTTGCACTCATCGCACAAGGTTTAATCTTACAATATTTATAACATGAAATGAAAAACACTGAACCTCATTTGAGATTCAGTGTTTTTTTAATGTCTTTTTGAATTAAGCGTGGTGTACGGAATCTTTTTCAAACAGTTTCCACATCACAAAGCCAATCGTGAAACCGATGAATGTCGGAATGATCCAACCAAACCCATAGTCAAAGCCTGGCAAATAGGTTTCTGCTAACCGAACTATTTCACGGAAAAAGGGTTTTGCTTTTATATCTTCTGGGAAAGCATTCACAAAATCAAATAGTGCAGCCATGATTGTGAAGCCGATTGTCCATTGGTAGACAGCTTTATTTTTTTGAATAACGGGATTCAGTAGCGACAGAATGATAAGCGCAATCGCTAGTGGGTACAGGAACATCAGGACTGGCAGCGATAGTTGAATAATCGTCTCAAGACCAAAGTTCGCCACGACAAAGGATACAAGAGTGAAGCTCATTGCGTATCGATTGTACGATAGCGAGTTCGGGAACATTTCACTGAACATCTGCGAACAAGCCGTGATCAGACCTATCGCTGTTTTCAGACAGGCCACAAATACGATGACTGCAAGTAGGATTTGCCCAACAAAGCCAAAGTAATGTTTACTAATCATCGATAGAATAATTCCACCGTTCGCACCCGGCTCGACACTACCTAAGCTTGTCGCACCCATATACGCAAGAGATGAGTAAATAACGCCCATTCCGATTAGACAAACAAGCCCTGACTTCAGCGTTTCAATTGCTTTTCGTTTCGGATCCGTCACACCTAATTTTTCGATATTTGAAATAATGATAATCGCAAACGCTAGCGAAGCGAGTGCATCCATCGTGTTGTAACCATCTAAAATACCCGTAAACAATGGTTGAGCGAGGTAATCACCTTGCGCCACAGATTGACTGGCGTCGCCCATTGGGTTTAGAAAAGCGGTAATAATTAGAATCGACAACAGACCCACAAAAGCAGGTGTTAAATACCGGCCAACCCAATCTAAAATACGACCGGGACGAAGTAAAAAATATAACGTTAGCGCAAAGAAAATCAATGAAAATAAAAAAAGTGTCATTTGAATAATATTTGCGGGCGCAAATTCTGCCAAACCAACTTCAAATGCGACCGTTGCGGTACGTGGAATCGCAAATAGCGGACCAATCGTTAAATATAACGCACACGTAAAAAATAACGCATAGGATTTACTAACTGGCTTTGCCATTTCATACAGACTTTCACTTCGAGAAAGTGCCGAAGCGACCACTCCTAAAATAGGTAACCCCACTCCTGTAATCAGAAAACCAATCGTAGCCACAAACGTGTTCGAACCTGCCAACTGCCCCAATTGTACCGGAAAGATTAAGTTTCCGGCGCCAAAGAATAAGCCAAATAATAACGAACCAATTAATATATTCGATTGTAAATCTAGTTTTTCTTTCATCTAAAGCACCTCAATATCTAGGGAATTTATAATGTAGTCGATTATAGCACATCCGCTATGTTTTCCGTAATGAGATTGGGAAAATTCCAAGTTATTTCAAATAAGTTGGTCTATTTTGAAATTAACGAAAGATTTTCCCGAAGAACTTTTTTTAATTCTAACTTAACGAAAGGTTTTCCGAATAACTTTTTTTAACTCTAACTTAACGAAAGATTTTCGAATAACTTTTCTTAATTCCTAAAATTGACCCCTTACTACAAAAATTCCGATATTTTGCAGACATCGATCTGGGTTTTCATTTCAGTAAAAAAAGACCAGACACTTCAGTCCGATCTTCTTTTAAGGGTATCTATATTATTTTCCAACTAAATTTTGAGCGAGTAATGTATCGATGATGACATGGTTACAGTAGCCGCCTGTCAGTGTTGCATGTACACCACTAACTTTACTCGTACCATTCGCGATTAAAATACTGTGTTTGATCTCTTTTAGTTCCTCTAGTTGAATACCCACTGTACGGTTATTCAGCTCTTCATCGACAATATTCCCTTTGCTATCGATAAATCTTGAGACGATATCACCCGTCGCATTTTTGCGTAAGTTCTCTTTTTCAGAGTCCGTTAAATAGTCTAATTGAAATAACAGCGCATTTTTACGAACGGTACCCGCACTAAAAACGGCGATGTCTGCTTCGCGCCCCATTTTTAAAATTCGATTCATAAAGCGATCCGCCTCAACAATATCTTTCGTTCCAACTTCATCAAAAATAGTCGGTAACGGTAAATATTGCGGACGTGAATTAAACACTTGCGAGAAATTATTAATGGCTTGATACGCATACGTTTCCGCATGAGATAAACTCACGCTTCCCTTTAGTTGAACAAGATCCAAACCACTTGGTGCTTTGTACGATTCGCTTTTTGATAGTTTCAGCAATTGATTCGATAAAGCATTAATTGTTTTACCCCAGCCGATTCCAATGGTATTATCTTTCTCCACTAACTGGAAAAGTAAGTTCGCTGCATAAGCCGTCACAGCCTCCAATGGATCCTCTAAATCATCATAGTTATCCGGTACAACAACCACTTCTGCCCCATACTTTTCACTTAATACCTCACCTAGCTCAATGGCCTTCGCATATGGATTATGAATCGCAATATTAACAATTTGGTTCTCGCGCGCATATTGTAAAAGTCGCGAAACAGTCGGACGTGAGACGTCTAGTTTTTTAGCAATTTCTTTTTGATCGAGCTCATCTATATAATATAATTTTGCCACTTCAACACTTTGTGAAATGCGCTTGATATCAAATTTATCTTTCATTCGTAAAAAACTCCTTTAAAATGCTTGTTCCGTAACTTCTATGTAAAATCAATTGACCGATATGTATGGAATAAAAGCGGTGCTTTATAAGCAAACACCACTTCATCCCCTATATCATTATGATGACTTAGTTGCTCATGATTTCTACAGTGCGGCTTAATCCAATACGGTTTGCCCCTGCAGCTAACATTGCTTCTACGTCTTCTTTCGTACGAATCCCACCAGATGCTTTCACACCGATTTCAGAACCAACCGCTTCACGCATTAATTTCACGTCTTCGATTGTTGCTCCTGAGCTAGCAAATCCTGTAGACGTTTTTACAAAGTCAGTACCTGCATCTTTAGCCAGTTTAGAAACTGTTGTAATTTGCTCTGGTGTTAAGAACGCTGTTTCGATAATCACTTTTAGTACTTTACCTTTAGCGTGTGTTGCATCCGCTACAGCTTTAATATCTTCTTTAACGAAGTCTAGGTTACCATCTAACATTTCACCAATGTTGATAACCATGTCGATTTCTTCCGCACCATTATTGATGGCATCCTCTGTTTCCATTACTTTAGCCGCTGTCGTTCCAGCACCTAACGGGAAGCCTACTACCGCGATTGGTAATACATCTGAACCTTCTAATTGCTCTTTTACAAACGGAATCCAGTGTCCGTTTACACAAACTGTAGCTGTTTTATATTCCACTGCTTCCTCACACACTTTTTTCACTTCTGCGCGAGTGGCATTTGGACTTAATATTGTATGGTCAAAATATTGTGCAAAATTTTTTTCTGTCATTTTGAGACCCCTTTCACATATACTGTTATTATAAATCGAATCTGGAAAAAATCAACAACTTTTTACATTGTTTCTATACTGTTGTGAAATAATGTAAATGAAATCGTTTCAATTCCAAATTAAAACAGACGCCCCATTCACCGAAGCAAATGAGTAATCTGCAAATTTTACGCGTATATTCTCTTACATTTTCCACTGACATTTTGAAATGAAAACATGGTGATCATCCTTGAGGGGAACCCCTTCTTCTGCCAGCAAATCCTTTTGCGCCAACCATCCCGGAGCTAAGCGACCGGCATGATTTACAACTCGGTGACAGGGGTATTTCCCATAATATTCTGCCATGCTCAATATGCGACCAACTAATCTCGCATTTTGGGGCCGATTGATTAGCCGAGCAATCTGTCCATAAGTAGCAACTTTTCCCGCTGGGATTTCATCAACAACAGCTAAAATTTCGAAAATTAAATCATCATCTAACACTTTTCCCATTGAAATCATCACACTTTCTTTTGAAAAACCGGGTACTGAACTGTAAAGTCCAATACCCGGTTTGTATCTTTATCGATTAGTCTTCTAGTTTTTGGTATTCCACATCTAAACCTTTTTTAACCCCAGGACGTTCTGCGATACGTTTCGCCCATTCCATTAAGTGCGTATATTCCTTAACATTCAAGAACTCATCGGAGCCTTTATACAGATCGCCTAACGCTAGACGTCCGTACCATGGCCAGATCGCTATATCGGCAATCGTATAATCATCACCCGCAACATATGGACGCTCCGCTAGTGTTTTGTCTAATAAGTCTAGCTGACGCTTGGTTTCCATTGTGAAACGATCAATTGGGTACTTCATCTTCTCTGGTGCATACGCAAAAAAGTGACCAAATCCACCACCCACATACGGTGCTGAACCAATCTGCCAAAATAGCCAGTTCATTGTTTCCGTACGTCCGTGAATATCTGTCGGAATGAGAGCATTAAATTTCTCAGCTAAGTATAATAAAATGGACGCCGACTCAAAAATGTCTACTCTAGGTTCTACACTTTGATCAAACAGCGCTGGAATTTTAGAGTTCGGGTTAATTTCAACAAAGTCCGAACCAAACTGGTCGCCCTTCCCGATATGGATGCGGTATAGGTCATACACAGCTTCTTCGATTCCTAACTCTTTTAGCTCCTCAAACATCACTGTAATCTTAATCCCATTCGGTGTTCCTAGTGAGTAAAGTTGAAACGGTGCATCCCCAACAGGTAACGTTTGGTCAAAACGACTTCCGGCATCCGGACGGTTTCCACCTCGTTCATCTTTCTCATCTTCCCACTTCCAAACTTTAGGTAATTCGTAATCTGACATTGTAACACTCCTTCTCATTTTTTCTCTCACCTCAATCATACTACTGAAATGTGAACTTATAAAAGTTTTTGCCCTTTTTACTACCTATTGTCTGCATTATTGGACTTCCAGGCGTGAAATGAAACCCCTCATACTTTTCGAGACGATAAATCCTACTAAATCCTTTTAGTAGTGAATATTCTTACAAAAATACAACTATTTTGATTTAGTCGTATCACTCGAAAAATATTTACTACTATTTTAATTTAGTTGTATTTTTAACGGAATTTCATAACCTTAATTCTATGATATGTAGAAAAAGGAAACGCAGAGGACTCCGCGCTTCCCTCTATATTCGTTTAGTTTTCTAAATGTTGGATCAGTTTTTTAATGCCGTGATTGATTCCAGTCACAACCGCTACGGTTCCAGCAAGAATTCCCCAAGTCATCAAGTTCAAGGCTTCTGTCCCCATAATGTTCTGCATAAACGGTACATAAACAGCTACTAATAATAAAGCAAATGAGGCGAATAGTGCCGCAATCAATGCTTTATTTTTAAGGATACTCTTATCTAAACCAAAACCTTTTGGATGGCGCACATTAAAGATATGCGTAACCTGTCCAAGTGCCATAGCACTGAAAGTTGCAGTCTGCGCATAAGCATCCGATACATCCGATCCGTTGAAATAGCCAAAGATTAAGAAAGCTGAAAGACCAATCATTAAACCACTCAATCCAATTTGGAGTAAAAAATACTTATTGATTAAAGTACGTTCAGAATCGCGTGGTCTACGCTCCATAATATCTTCTTCACCTGGTTCAAATGATAATGTAATTGCAGGCAAAATATCGATAATTAAATTTAAATATAAAATGTGTAATGGTGCAACAGGCATTGGTAGTAAAAAGACAATCGTTAAGAAGATGGCAGTAATTTCAACTAAGTTACAGGTGAATAAAAATGACACAAACTTCTTAATATTATCAAATATAATTCGACCAACTTTGACTGCATCAACAATCGTACTGAAGCGGTCGTTCGTTAGAATCATATCCGACGATTCTTTTGCGACCTCTGTTCCACGAACGCCCATCGCAATTCCGATATCTGCTCCATTCAAGGCAGGCGCATCATTTACACCATCTCCGGTCATCGCTACAATTTCTTTTCGCTCACGTAACGCTTCGACAATTTGTAATTTATTCTCTGGTGAAACGCGAGCAAAAACACCCGTCTCATATAAGCGGTCAGCAAAGTCGTCTTCATTCACTGAGTCATCAATATCTTGACCACTCATCACGTTCTCTGCTTCTTTCAACCCAATTTCTTGTGCAATTACTTTCGCGGTATCTGGGTGATCTCCGGTAATCATTTTAACTTGAATACCTGCACCTTGCGTCAATTCAATTGACTCTTTAACATCTTGACGCGGTGGATCAATAATCCCATACATCCCTAAAATCGGGAACCCGTCTATATTCTCAATAATCTCTTCAATCTCTTCTTCGCCATTTTCTAACTCAATTTCAGCAAGCATAATAACACGCATGCCTTCTTTTGTCAGACTTTCATTGGCTGCTTTCCAATAATTATTAGCCTTTTCATCTAGGTTACCTAGTTCTACCATCACATCAGGTGCACCCTTCAGAATCAACTTACGTATGGGGCCATCAACAATAACACCCATGTATTTTTTGTCTGAATCAAATGGCAACTCTTCTTGACGTGTAAAACCCATTTCACCCAAAGTGGTTTCCGTTAATCCGGCTTTATGCCCTAACACCATTAACGCACCATCAGTCGGATCCCCATCGACACTGTATTCATCGTCCTCATCCGCTTCCGATAATTCTGCGTTTGAACTCAGCGTGCCATAAGCAATCAAGCGAGCTAACGTTTCATGTTCATCCGCTTGTTCGAAACCCTTCGCTTCTCCAAACTCTGGCAAAGACAGTTCCTCACCATCTTGTGAAATCTTACCTTCTGGTTTGTAGCCTTTTCCACTAATCTCATACATCAAGTCATCTTGTAAAATAACTTTCGAAACGAGCATCTGGTTTTCAGTCAGTGTTCCTGTTTTATCTGTTGCGATAACGGAAGTCGAACCTAAAGTTTCAACAGCCGGCAAGGTTTTTACTAATGCTTCATGCTTGGCCATCGTATCCATACCACGAGCTAGCGTAATGGTTTGTACGGCCGGCAAAGCCTCTGGAATGGCCGCAACAGCGAGTATAATCGCCATCTGAATCAGACCTTCCAACTCCTGACCCGTTAGCATCCCAACAACAATGACCGCAATCGCAGCGACCACAGCTATCGTTATCAAGACTTTACCTAAACGATTAATTTCTCGATCAAGTGGTGTACCATCTTCCTCTTTATCTTCCAGCATTTTTGAAACATGCCCAACTTCTGTATCCATTGCGATGCCCGTCACGACCGCTTTCGCTTCTCCTCGAGTCGAAGCTGTACCGGAATAAACCATATTCACGCGGTCTCCCAAAGGCACCTTTTCATCAAATACCGGTTCACCATCCTTATCGACCGCCTCTGATTCACCTGTTAAAGCTGATTCAATCGCTGCAAAGTTGTTGGACTCGATTATACGGCCATCAGCCGCAATCGCGTCTCCTTCTTTTAAGTGCATAATATCGCCCGGCACTAACTGATTCGAATCAATTTCTATCACTTCACCATTTCGCAAGACATCAACTGTTGTGAGCACCATTTCTTGAAGGGCGTCTACCGATTGAGCCGCCTTCCACTCCACAATAAAACCTGTCAGGACTGAAATTAAAATAGCCAGAAATATGGCAATCGCTTCTATGTAATCCCCTAACACAATAGAAAAAATTGCAGCCGCTGCTAATAAGTACACAATAATATTATTCAAATTCGCAAATAATATTTCATACCATTCTTTCGTTTCTTGTTCCTCTAGTTCATTTGGACCATATTCCTCTTGACGATTTTCCACTTCTTCACTCGTTAGACCCTTGTCTAAATCTGTCTCAAGTTCTTTAATCATTTCATCCGCGCTCTTTTTATACGCTTCTGACACAAAGACCCCTCCTTTTTCATGTTTTTTTCATCCTATCAAAACCTGTAGTCAGTGAAAAGCGATAGGACCTGAGATACAAGAAAACACCCATTTCCATAAAATGAGTGCTTTCTTATTCATTATTATACTGTCGTCGTATTAAAATTAAAGATAAACTCTTCCATTTCAGCTTGTGGTAATGGTCGACAAAAATAGAATCCTTGAATGGCGTCGAAGCCTAAATCGGCTAAAATAGCCATTGTCTCTTTGTCCTCTACACCCTCTGCTACAACGCTGTAGTGGAGAAAGTTTTTAGCAGATAACACACCTTGTAAGATACGGGATTGTCCTTCGTCATGAATATTATCAACTAGTGATTTGTCTAATTTCAATGTATTAATTTCAAAATTTAAGAGCGACCGAAGGTTTGAATACCCGGTACCGAAATCATCAATCGCTATCTTAAAGCCTGCTTCAATCAGATCATCTATAATTATTTTGTTTTCATCTGTCGTATCTACTAACGTTCGTTCCGTAATTTCAAGCTCAATCTTATGTGGTTCAACATCATTTTGATAACAAACATGTAACAGACGGCTTTTAAAATCCTTCTGTTGGAGCTCGACAGCCGAGATATTAACGGAAATCGAATCAAATTCAATACCCATATCCAGCCATTTTCGAATTGTTCTAATACTTTCCTTACGCGTCCAATGCCCGAGTGATATAATATGACTGTTCATCTCAGCTACCGGTATAAATTCCGCCGGTGAAATGAAACCTAAATTCTTATTTTCCCAGCGTAGTAATGCTTCAAATCCAGTAATTTTATTTGTCATTAAATCTAATTGTGGTTGGTAAACTAAGTACAATTCATCATCTAAAATTGCACGCGGCAACTCATTTTCAATATCCATCACGCGATTGTATGTTTCCATCAAGTCCCCATCAAAGAAGGCAATCTGATTGCTGCCACTTTCGCGCGAATGGCTCAGCGCGAAATCACTAAATCGCACAAGTTCGACTGGGTCTGAACTAATTTCAGGATAGATTATGACCCCCATATTGACCGTTAAGTAAACTTTACGACCTTCTATTAGGAATGGTTCTTTGAAGACATCACGTATATTTTGACTAATTCGCTTCACGTCATCCAAGTCTTCTATATTATTCAAAATCATCATAAATTTATTGTATGGAAAGCGCGCCAAATCTTCACCTTCACTAACAAACTCTAGCAGTTTATCGCTAAATTGTTTGATGACCTGGCTTCCAAACCTGAAGCCATACTTATTAATAACACTTTGGAAATTATCGATTTCCATATAAAGTAAAGCACCTTTTTGTTGCGTGTGTTCTGAATAGCGGATAGAATTCTTCAACTTACGCATAAACATAGGCGCATTTATTAGGTTTGTATTTCGGTCATGGCCTTGCATAAACTTATCGCTCGTTACATCATACATAATG
>CAMYQS010000009.1 GCA_947296835.1 uncultured Atopostipes sp. | reverse complement strand
GAAGACCCCTGCACATTTTGGTTGTATTACTTTGTTCAGTTTTCAAAGATCTATTCGACCACATGCCTTAACGAGAAATTAACTCGTTCATCACGTGAGCTTTACAATTATATCGAATGTAGTTTCGAAAGTCAAATACTAATTTTCATTTTGTATCTTTTCTTTTTTCTTCCAATTCGTTATCGCCTTGAATCAGCGACAAGAGATATCTTACCATCATACGATAATAAGGTCAACTACTTTTTGAAAACAATATACTTTTCTTTTCATTTTCTACTTCAAACCTCCCTTTAACGTTGTGATGACAACACCTAGATTTTTAAACTTTTTCTGTTTTTTTATCTGATTCGATTCACACATCAACTTATCCTTCAGAATACCTCTTCTATTTATCTGATAAACGTCTCTATTTTTTCTGATATCCAGATTTAATTCTTCTCGCTCTATGTAAATTAATTTGAATATTCTTCTATAGAAGACAAACATTCCTTTTAGTTCCTCAAAAAAAAATCATTTGAAAGAGGTTTCTCATTTCACCTCCTGCTCAAATGATTCTAAATAAATCGATATTCTATTATTTTTCGATTCGAACTTCTGCTATTTCTTTTGTTTTTTCTTCTAAATCGTAAATTTCTTCTAAGGTTTGTACTTCATAACGATCCGATTCTGTCCCATAGTATCGATTATATCGTTTCTGGAATTTTTGATTAGCAAAATTAAACAACACTCTAAGGATTGCATACAGAGGTACTCCTATTAACATTCCGATCAGCCCTAGTAGTTCTCCCATAATCAATAGAATGAAGATGATTGATACAGGGTGCACGTTCAATCGACGCCCCATTACGTTTGGCTCTATCAAGTTTCCTTCAACGAATTGGATAACAACCCACACGATTACTAGCTTCACAACCATGAAGAACGAAGCACTTAACGCAATAAAGACTGCAGGTAAAAAAGTTAAAGTTGGACCTAAGTATGGAATGAAAGATAGGATTCCCCCCGCCACAGCTAACACCCCACTATAGTTCAATCCGATAATACTAAAACCAATGAACATCATTACGCCGTTAATGAGCGCTATTAAAATTTGTCCTTTTACGTAATCGCCAACTTGAGAATCAATAGCGGCTAAAATAGATGCCGTATCTTTTCGATTCTTTGGTGGGATTTTTGCCATGAAACCTGCTAAGAACATCGATCCATCTTTCAATAAGAAGAATAGGATAATCGGCACCATGAATAGCATCAATACGACATTCGTAACACTAGAGACTATTGAGCCAATTCCTGAGAATCCGTCTGATAGATAATTAATGAAGTTCGTTTCAATGTTACTAAAGGAATCTAACACTTGTTGAAAGTCATCTCTTTGACTGTCAGTGGTTAAGAAATTGCTCGCTAAATTTGTTACAAAGTCTTGGACTTGAGCAAATAAAGAGGGTAATGCATTTATTAAGTCTTCTAGCTGTTGTTGTAAAATAGGAATTAACCAGACTAATAATAGTACAATCAATCCTAGAAATAAAATATAGAGACCTATAATGGCGATTAGTCTTGGTACGCCCTTCTCTTCAACAAATTTTACGATTGGTGAGAGCAAATAAAATAGAATGAAAGATATAATTAAAGGGGTTAACACTGCGGCTAGCATCGTTACAATTGGATTCAGTATAAAATTCAATTGTGAATACAAAAGAAATGTCAGGGCGACTAAGATTAAGACGCCCAATGTAAACAGGATGTTCTTTCCTCCTAAGAATTTCATCCACCTTGTCTGTTTGTCCGTCATGTCATACAACTCCTTCTGTCCTTAATAGAGTAACTTGTAATTTTATAGTACAGAAAAAAAGCCAATTGCACAAAAATCAGCAATTGGCTTTTCCATTTTATTCGATTAGTCCATGTTACGCATCGTTGGGAACAAGATAACATCACGGATTGATTGTGTATTGGTTAACAGCATGACTAGACGATCAATACCGATACCTAATCCACCTGTTGGCGGTAAACCGTATTCTAATGCTTCTACGAAGTCTTCGTCGATACCATGTGCTTCATCGTTACCTTGGTCACGTTCTGTTTCTTGTGCTTCAAAACGCTCACGTTGGTCGATTGGGTCATTTAACTCACTGAACGCATTCCCGTACTCGTTACCTGCAATAAAGAACTCGAAACGATCCGTGAATCGAGGATCTTCGTCGTTTTTCTTCGCAAGTGGTGAGATTTCAATTGGGTGACCGTATACAAATGTTGGTTGTACTAAATCTTCTTCGATGAATGTTTCGAAGAATTCGTTAATAACATGTCCAAATGTTGCATAGTCTTCAATTTCAACATTGTGCTCTTTCGCGATTGCACGTGCTTCTTCATCTGACATCTCTTGCCAGAAATCTACACCCGTTTTATCTTTAATTAAATCTACCATGTGACGGCGAGCCCATTTTCCACCAAGTTCGATTTCAAGATCACCAAATTCAAGTGTTGTGTCGCCCACTACTGTTGTTGCAACGTGCTGGATTAAGTCTTCTACTAAATCCATTACGTCCCAGTAGTCGTGATAAGCTGTATATAATTCTAGCATTGTAAATTCAGGGTTATGTGTTGTGTCAATTCCTTCGTTACGGAATACACGTCCAATTTCAAAGACTTTCTCCATACCACCGATAACTAGACGTTTTAAGTGTAGCTCTAGCGCAATTCGTAAGTATAATTCCATATCTAATGCGTTATGGTGCGTAGTAAAAGGACGAGCTGCTGCTCCACCTGCTAGGTTATGAAGTGTTGGTGTTTCAACTTCAATATACCCTTTAGTTGTAAGATAATGACGGATCTCTGAAATAATCTGGCTACGTTTTACAAAACGGTCCATGCTCTCTTCGTTTGTAATTAAGTCTAAGTAGCGTTTACGGTAACGTGTTTCAACATCACTTAAGCCATAGTATTGATCTGGTAATGGACGAAGTGCTTTCGTCAAGAACTCTACTTTATCAGCACGAACTGTTAATTCGCCTGTATTTGTTTTCATTAAGTCACCTTCAACACCGATAAAGTCACCTAAGTCGGCATGCTTGAAGATTTCGTATTGTTCTTCACCTACTGCGTCTAAACGAACATAGATTTGAATATTACCTTTATTATCTTTTAAGTTTGCAAATCCTGCTTTACCACTACCACGTTTTGCCATCAGGCGTCCGCTTACTTTAGCTGGGATTGCTTTTTCACTTAGCTCTGCTTTTGATAAGTGATCATACTCTGACTGTAGTTCAGTCGAATAGTGTGATCGTTTAAAAGGGCCACCAAATGGGTCGATGCCATTTTTTCTAAGTTCTTCCATCTTTTCACGTCTAATAATCATTTGATCGTTAAGTGATTCGATGTGCTCATTATCTTTTGTCATTATTACTCGTCTCCTCGCATTTCTATAGATTTGATTCGTTCTTTCGTTTTAATATTAGTTTAAATGAATAATCGCTTCAATATTAGCACATTTTACAGCGAACCGATAGCTACATTTCAAAGAAGTTTACTTTGCTTCCTCTTTCAATGCTTCTAATTCATTAATATCATATTCGTATTTGCTACGACAAAAATGACAGACAGCTTCAGCGCCACCATCTTCATCAATCATTTGCTGAATTTCATCCTTACCTAATGAAACGATTGCGTTTGAAAAACGCTCTTTCGAACAGTCACATTTAAATGAAACAGGCATTTCTTCCAATATTTTATAATTATCCTCACCAACAAGTTGAATTAAGATTGCTTCTAAATCTGTATTCTTATCTAAAGAATCCGAGATTTGTGGAATTTGTTGGATTGTTTTTTCAAGTTCGTCAATCGTTTCATCCGACGCTCCTGGTAATACTTGAATCATAAAGCCTCCTGCTGTTTGTACAGATTCATCTGGGTTCACAAGAACGGATAAACCAAATGCAGAAGGTGTCTGTTCTGAAACTGCCATGTAGTACGTAAAGTCTTCTGCTAATTCTCCACTAATTAGAGGAACTTGTCCTGAGAAAGGTGTCTTCAGTCCTTGGTCTTTTGAAACACTTAACATACCTTCTGTTCCGACTGCCCCTTTTACATCTAGCTTCCCTTTATCATTTAAGTCTAGGGTTACATGTGGGTTATCCACATAAGCTTTTGTTTCTCCATACATATTACTATCTGCGATAATGTGTCCGAGTGGTCCATTACCTTGAATGCGTACCGTTAATTTATCCTGTTCATTTTTCAGTGTTGCCCCTAATAATGTTGTCCCGATAATCGTACGACCGATTGCAGCCGTTGCTGTACTCCACGAATCGTGTAACTTTCTAGCTTCTTCTACCATGTTTGTCGCATTAATTACATATACTCGTATTTCATTATTATAAGCTAGTGCTTTAATTAAAGAGTCTGACATTTCTCTCACGCTTTCTTATTCATTTATTTATAGTCATTATCCGTTAAAAAAGAGGATAGCGAATTTCGCTCCCTCTTCTTTAACTATTATTTTAACTTTTTAAATGTCTGACAACAATTAATCTGATTCGTTATCGTTGTCTTCTTTTTTTTCAGTAATGTTCTCTTCAGAAGATTCTTCTTTTAATTCCTCAACATCCACATCTTCAGGTTCGATTTCAGTTTTTGTTTCCGGTTCTAAAAGCCCTTCTTCATCTGTGTCTGAATCGGATTGATCGGTTTCAGAAGCATCCAAGGTACGACGACCATCTTTTTGCTCTTCAAACAATCTTTCCATTTCTTTCACGCGTTTTTCGTGCGCTCGTTTAATTTCATCATAAGATGTTCCTGCTTGATCCGGCTCTTCTTCCGTTTCACGAGGATAATCTACTTCTTCATTATTGCGCGAAGGCATTACACCGTCTTCGAATAGACTCTTAATTTCAATTTCGTTAAGTGTTTCATATTCAAGTAAGTGTTCTGCAATTAATTTCATTTGTGGACCATGTGCTTTAATAATTTCTGTAGCACGTGCGTGTCCTTCATTCATAATGCGTAAGACTTCTGCATCAATTTCATAAGCAATTTGTTCAGAGTACGCTTTAGACGAACCGTAGTCGCGCCCAAGGAATACTTGGTTGTTTTGCTCATATTGAACTGGTCCAAGTTTTGCACTCATCCCATATTCAGTAACCATTGATCGTGCCAATTGTGTGGCTTGCTGGAAGTCATTTGAAGCACCACTAGATTGTGTACCAAAGAATACTTCTTCCGCTACACGTCCACCTAGTAATCCAACAATTTGTTCTGTCATGTCTTTTTCAGTCATTAGGTAGCGATCTTCTCTTGGAAGCATAATCGCATATCCACCTGCGCGACCGCGTGGTACAATCGTAACTTTATGAACAATACGTGCATCACTCAATACTAAACCAGCAACTGTATGCCCGGCTTCATGATAAGCAACCATCTTACGTTCGGTTTCGTTCATAATACGATCTTTCTTCGCTGGACCTGCAATGACTCGGTCATGTGCTTCATCCATATCGATCGGCTCGATGATTTTACTGTTACGACGTGCAGCAACTAATGCTGATTCGTTTAGTAAGTTTTCTAAGTCTGCACCAGAGAATCCTGGTGTTTGACGAGCGATTAATTTTAAGTTGACGTCATCTGAAAGTGGTTTGTTACGTGCGTGTACCTTCAATATTGCTTCGCGTCCCTTAACGTCTGGACGACCGACCATAATACGACGGTCAAAACGACCTGGACGTAATAGTGCCGGGTCTAAAACATCTGAACGGTTAGTCGCAGCCATAACAATGATTCCTTCGTTTCCTTCGAAACCATCCATCTCCGTTAGTAACTGGTTAAGTGTTTGTTCACGTTCATCGTGTCCTCCACCCATTCCAGCTCCACGTTGACGACCAACTGCATCAATCTCATCAATAAAGATAATTGATGGTGAGTTTTTCTTAGCATTTTCAAATAAGTCTCTTACTCGACTTGCTCCAACCCCTACGAACATTTCAACGAACTCTGAACCTGAAATGCTGTAGAACGGAACGCCAGATTCTCCGGCTACTGCTTTTGCAAGCAATGTTTTACCTGTTCCTGGAGGTCCCTCTAATAGAACACCTGCTGGAATTCGTGCACCCAATTGGGTAAATTTTCTACGATCTTTTAAGAATTCAACAATCTCAACTAATTCTTGCTTCTCTTCATCTGCTCCCGCAACATCTGAGAAACGAACCTTACTTGTTTCAGCATCAGCTTCTTTCGCTTGTGACTTACCAAAGTTCATCACACCACGACCACCACCTGCGCCTCCACCCGATTGTCCGGCTTGTCTCATCATATAATAGAGGAAACCACCGAATACTAGAAATGGTAAAAACGTAATGATTAGGCTTGTCCAAAGACTCGTTGTCGGTTCTTCAACCGATACCATCTTCACATTGTTTTCTTTTGTAATCACATATATATCATTCACAACTGAATCATTCATTAAAACGAGTGCTTTAAATCCAGATGCTGAATCTTCACTCTCTCCACCAAAAATTGGTAGACCAATTGAATCGTTATCCGAAGTTGCAGCTGTTTCTATTTCTTGACCCTCGCGGAATTTCCCTACGATTTCGTAGACGCCCCCTACAGGTTGAATAGAATACTCGCCAACTCGATCCTCTTCTAAATATTGAACGAACTCTGTCGTACTGATCGTTTCTGTGTTTTCTGAGCCTGTATTGCTAGCAACTATATTCGCTAAACCAATAACACCCAAAAATACAACTATATAGAAGAGACTACTATTTAGAAAATTTCTTCTCTTCATTTCATCCTCCACACTAACTAGATTAATTTATTTTTTTACGTTTTCTTTTTCATTCGATTAATATGACGTGAATTTAATCAAATGCCTTTAAACATAGTAGCACACTAACTTAGTGAACTCTATGAATAATATTTGACTTTTCTATAAAATACTAAATCACTTGTTATCAATAGTAAATTTCAGGTTTTAAGATTCCAACGTATGGTAAGTTACGGTAGTTTTCACGGTAGTCTAATCCGTATCCTACAACAAACTCATCTGGAATATCGAAACATTTCCAGTCAACGTTTAAGTCCGTGACGCGCCCTGAAGGCTTATCTAATAACGTTGCGATTTTAACAGAAGCTGCATTACGACGGTTTAACATGTCTTGTAAGTACTTTAGTGTACGACCTGTGTCGATAATATCTTCTACGATAATGACGTGACGTCCTTCAATCGAAGCGTCTAAATCTTTAACGATTTTAACTTCCCCTGAAGATGTTAATCCTGTTCCATAACTTGAAACGTCCATCATGTCATATTCTAATAAGATTGGCATTTGTTTCATTAAGTCCGCCATGAAAGGAAGTGCACCTTTTAAAATCCCAACAACTAATGGGTTTTTATCTTTATACTCTTCTGCTAAGATTGTACCTAATTCTTTCGTTTTTTCTATGATTTCTTCTTCTGAAATGAGTACTTCTTTAATCGCTGTATCCATAATCATTTTTAAAACTCCTTTGACTATTTTTAATGGTTATATTTTAAGATATAGGTTAGTTTATCAGTTTCTTGCTGACTTAACAAATACATTTTACGGTACAAAATCAACCAGACAATCTTCCCGGTCGAATCTTCTACAATCCATGCCTTATCACGTTCTTCAAGCGGTGTCTTTTCATCAATAAAAATGTCTTTAATCTTCTTCGTCCCAGCCAGCCCTTGGTATCGCATGCGATCGCCTGGTAATCGGTGACGAATCGTCAACGGAAATGCAAGTTGGTCAGCTTCAAAGAGTAGATAACTGGGGTCATCCGGTGCTAGAGTAGCCAAGTCTTCTTGGGTTACTTTTCTCAATTCAAGACTTTCCGACTCGGATAACGGTAGTATTTGGCTGGCTTCATCCAGCAAGATGTGGGGTGACGGGTCCTTCGAACGCTTCGTAGTGGCTGTCGACTGACAAATAGCAATGTCATGATATGACTTCTCAACCGTCACATCGCCAGTAAGCTGTAGTTGTGAATGCCCCTCCGCATCACGGAGCCAGTTTTGGATCAATACAATATAATTCGTTTTATACGTCTGTTCGTTTCCTTCATAAATAGTATCCAACATTTTATGCAGTAACGCTCTTTGCATCGGTTCATCAAAAGCCTCAAAAGCTTCTTGATGAAATGCTATCTGACCTTGCTGGGTGCTCACTAATTCGTTAAAATTTTGATGTATTGGGGTGCTTGCGATGGCGAGTAAATCTTCTAAGTCCATTTTAAACTGATTGATCTGTGTATTGAACTGTTGATTTTCTTCCTTTAATAAGGGAATGATTGTATTTCTAAATCGATTACGCGTATAATCCAGCGTCTGATTTGATTGGTCTTCCATATACACCAAACCATTTGTTTTGGCATACTGGTAAATTTCCTCTTTCGTAAATGAAAGTAACGGACGGACCAACTGACCATGACTAAACCGCTGAGCTTCTTTAATCCCCGTGATTTGTTCCAAGGTGCTTCCTCGAGTGATCTTCATTAAAATCGTCTCGACTTGATCATCTTGATGATGAGCCGTCATAACACTATCGGCTGTAGTCTCAATCATCACTTCCTTAAGGAAGGTATAGCGAACATGTCGTGCCGCTTCTTCGATACCGCTTGGTGGATGCTCTGATTTCGCCCATCTATGATTATAAAAGGACAGACCATATTGCTGAGCCAATTCCCTTACCATCGTTTCTTCATGTTTAGACTCGGATCTCAGTTCATGGTTGATGTGTGCGACAATTATTTTAGGTCTTTTATCTATTGGGATGCTCTGCATTAAATGAAGCAACACAATCGAGTCAACACCACCTGATACTGCAATGATGATTTTTTTCCTATTTTTTAACAAGTTATATTGCTCCAACACTTGTTCAAATTGCGTATACAAATCGACATTCACCCCCTTTTAAAGCGTTATAAAAAAAGAAGGCAGGAAAATCCTGCCTGATTAAGTTATTTAATTATCTGGATTAGCTACGACGTCCACCGCGTCCACCACGTTTGCTTTCAGTATTCTTACGTAATGATGAAAGACGTGTTTCACTATCTTTTAAGAAGTCGTCCATTAACGAATCAAAGTCGCGACTTGAACCTCTTCTGTTAAAGTTGTTACCTTGTGAACGAGTATTTTGCGGTCGTCCACCTTGTGGTCGTGAACTTTGTGGACGTGAACTAGGGCCTGTGTTTGTTTTAGCCTGAGGGCGCGGTGTTCTTGGCGCAGCTTTCTTCTCTGCCGCTTCCTTTTCGCGATCACGCATCGATAGAGCAATCTTACCATCGTCACCGATTGTAAGAACCTCAACTGTTACCTCTTGTCCAACGCTTAATTCGTCATTGATGTCCTCAACAAACTTATCTGATACTTCACTAATATGCACTAATCCAGTCTTGTTGTTTCCTAAATCAATAAACGCACCAAATTTTGCTAAACCTGTAATTTTACCTTCTACCTTATTGCCCACTTCAAGTGACATTAAATCATTTCTCCTCCATTTAATTTGAAACTATTATACCATGTTAAACTTTCAATTTCTTCTAATATATGCTGTTTTATGAAAAATAGTTGAAAACATTCTAAAAACGCGTTACTTTATGTTTTTTTAAGCAACGCGCATCTATATTATTATCATTGTAAGTTTGTTCAATAATACCATTTATTCTGATTCATTCTCTTCTGTGTCGTCTGTTGTAGTTTCTTCTTCAGATACATCTTCTTCTGGAAGATTGATCAAAATCTCATTCGGCTTGGATACATTTAATTCATGTCGTGCAAGTTTAGCGATATACTCCTCGTCTTCTAATAAGCCGACTTGGTATTCTAACGCTTCCTTTTCTTGCTCTAGCTCTTTAAGGCTACTAGCAGACACCGCATAAAGTTGTGTAAACTCATCCGTTTTTTGTTGATTATTTAACAAGGGCAACCCAGCAATTCCAACTAAAGTAAGTCCCGCTACAAGAATTAATCCTGTACGCACTCGTACAAATTTCTTTCTTTTGTATTGTCGAATGTTTTCGAGCGTTTTATTAATTGAATAGTTATTTAAGTGGGTGATGTTCTTGTTTGCATTCTTCTTCAAAACACTCAACCCCTATACATTGGTATAATTTCATTATAACAGTGTTTTTCACATAATAAAACACAAAGACCAACTTTTTTTGCATTTCAGGACATTCTTTACTCTTTTTCTTCGAAACGCTCTTCTAAAACAGTGTACATACCTTCTGATTCAGCTTTTTTCGTTGTATCTCTTAAATCTTCTACACGTACAATAAGTGTTTTGTTTCCAAAGACTAATTCAATTTCATCACCGATTGCTACTTTAGTTGATGACTTTGCTGGACGGCCGTTAATTTGTACGCGGTCCTGGTCTGCAATTTCTTTTGCAATCGTACGACGTTTAATGATTCGAGCTACTTTTAAAAATTTGTCTAATCGCATCTTTCATTTCACTCCTTATCTTGTCTTTCTTGTGCTTTGATTTTTTGCCATAAGGCATCGACTTCTTCGATAGTGTTTGCTTCGACTCCATCGAATACATGAGGATGGCGTCTTCTTATCTTTTGGTTAACACCCGTTAGAACTTCTTCTAAAGAAAACAAGTCCTCTTTTTCACCGACTGCTGTTTGGTATAGAATTTGCATCAATAAATCACCAATCTCTTCGATGACGTTATCAATGTCATCATTCGCATATGCTTCTTTTAACTCGTCTAATTCTTCTTGAATATAGTTTAACAGTTCTAATCCGGATTGCTCCTTCGCCCAAACATCGCCATTTTCGCCAAAAATGTCATCTAGATAAGATTGCGTTGTCGCAAAAGAGGCAACAGCTTCATCACGTTTAAGTGGTGGTACATAAACAGAGCGCAAGTTGTGCACATCTTCAAAATAATCTAATTCGAACAATGGAATCCATGACGTTTTCTCTTCTTCACTTCCAGCAGCATCTACGATACAGATTTCATGATCGTCTGGGTAGATGTCCATCAATGATAATTTTACATCCCCAGCGATAAACGAATGAAAGACTTGCATGATAATCAGGTGATTTCCTGGGAATAACTTATCCGCATTTAAATCAAAGGCATCCACTAACTGGAAACCTTCAATTGGGTCCACTTTTACTGCTGCAAATAAATCATCGATAAAACTCTTTCCTCCGATGATTTTTGTTTCGACATCCGCTTCGAGTAACAATTGGACCGACTTCTCTGCGACCGATGGGTGACCAGGAACGCCATAGTACACATCGCCACTTTTCGCCAGTTCTAGAATTTCTTCAACAATCGCTGGATAAACTTGCTCGAAAGCTTCATCATATTTTTCGTAAATGGCATCAAAAGACTGAATTTCCAATCCTTCTGCAGCTAGCTCCTGTGCTGCTGGATGCTCCATTGTACGCAAGTAAATTTTTTCTTGTTGGATCACGGTGTCATAAACTTGTTTAGGAATCTCTCCTAAGTGTGACGGTCCAAGGCCAAAAATATAAATCGTATGCATCGTTACCCTACTTTCTTTTCGTTTTATCCATCAATTTTGACAGAAACGGAATTTGTTTTAATTCTTCTTCATTTAATAGTTTAATGGATAAAGCGGTGATTATAAAGAACACCACACCAATTAGAGCACCTACGATGATTAAGACAAAGGAACTAAAGCGTCCTTCTAATCCTAGAGTGTTTGCGATAAGGTTCATCGACCCTCTCACTAAACCATATAGTCCAATTAGAATTGAGATTAATTTTAAGAAAAAGTGGTTCGTTAGCACTGTTTGCCAAACTTCTTTTCGAATTAATTGCATCATCAAGATGGTAATCAGTATTAAGGATAGGACAGTCACCAGACTTGATCCGTTAATCCCCATTGCTTTAACTGTTAGCTGGTTCGTAAGCATTTTAAACGCTAACCCCACCAGTAAAATCATAAAACTATTATCGGCTTTACCTGTACTTTGTAAAATCGTGTGTAAGCAATAAATCAGAGAGGCGAAAAACACGCTTAACATAAATATTTGTAACGTATCTGTTCCACTGAAGTCCGTAAACAGCGTGAAGTTCATCCAAGGCATAACCGCTACTAAACCGACAGTTGCTGCCCCTCCTAAAATCATGGTGATTTTTAGTAATGAAGCCGCACTTTCAGTCCACTCATTCCATCGCTCGTCAATCACTTGTCTTCGTAATAAGGGTAGAGACGTCGTTGAGAATCCTAAACCAATAACTAAACCAAGTTGAACAAGTGGTTGTCCGCGGTCATAGACTCCTTTTAAGGACATCGCCATTTCTTCGGTGAAACCCGAATGCACTAAACCGTTATAGACAGTAAATGAATCGATAAACTGAAACAAAATCATAATACTGCTTGTCGCAATGAGTAGTCCACCTTCAGATATTAATCGCTTCCCCATTTCAACAGAGGCTGCTTGTGGTTTTAAGATTTGGGCGTATTCACCCAGTGCTTTATTTCTTTCTAAATATAACCCTAGAATAAAGGTTGCTGCCAAAGCGGATAACCAAGCCGACTGATACGCATTCGCACCCATTTGATAAACAGAGACCGATTGATTCGCAAAATGCAACGCTGCCCCTAGCAATACGGCTACACGAACAATTTGTTCCACTATTTGTGAAATACTTGTTGGTAACATATCGGCTTTCCCTTGAAAGTAGCCTCGAATTAAGGCTAAGAACGGTAAAAATAGATAAAATATCGATACGGACTTTATCGCTGGTGCAAGTTGATTGTCGCCCATCAGATGCGCAATCCAATTAGATCCGCCCCATAATAGACCAAACAGGCTCACACCGATGATGAAAAGCCAGGTATTGATTTCGCGCATTTTTTGTTGGAGCTGTCGATCGCCATCCGCTTCAGAAACTACTTTTGAAATGAAAGTCGGTAAGCCTTGTAACGTAAACGCTACAGCCAAACCGTACAAGGGATACACTTGCTGGTACACATAAAATCCGGTATCCCCTGTTAAGTTTTGAAAGGGCACTTTGTAAATTGCACTTAGCAGCTTCACGATGAACGAACTGATGGTTAGAATTAAGCCACCTTTTATCATTTTATCTAATGAAATTTGTTTGTTATCCATCCGCTATTCCTCATTTTCTGTTTCTGTTAATTCCTTAACATCCGCTTCAATGTCTTTATCCGTCAGTGCTTTTTCTTGTTCCTTCTTTGCTTTTACATGCTGCTCATAGAATTCGTACAAAGCTTTCACAAATTTCGTAATGTGGCCTAGCCATTCATAAGAATGCATACCTTTTTGTAGACGGAAGTTCACACCTAGGTTGTCTTCTGTTTCCAGATCAACTTGTAATGGAATACCATCTAGTGCTCGGAATATCTCCGGTATCGGAATAGCTTTAGTTCCTTGTTCTGAGAATGAAAGTGATACGGTATCACGTGTTTGTTTAATCGTTTCAAGAAGTACACGCTCACTGTAGTATTTGATTAAACCGACTGCTAGTAAATCATCCACTTCTTGTGGGTAGTCTCCAAAACGGTCAATTAATTCATCTTGTAATTCAACATGCTCATCTTCACCTGAAATCGAACGAACGCGTTTGTATAACTCAATTTTTTGACGCTGGTCATTCACGTAAGTATCTGGAATGTAGGCATCCACATCAATATCAATTTCAACGGATGTACGTTCTTCTACATCCTCCCCTTGTTTACGGGCGATAGCTTCTTGTAACATTTGTGAGTAAAGGTCGAATCCGACTGAATCAATGAATCCAGATTGTTGCTGGCCGAGTAAGTTCCCTGCTCCACGGATGGATAAATCAAGCATCGCAATTTTAAACCCACTACCTAATTCAGTAAACTCTTTAATGGCTTGCAGTCTCTTTTCACTTTCTTCACTTAAAATCTTATTTTGTTCGTACATGAAGTAAGCATATGCGATACGATTACTACGTCCAACTCGTCCTCGTAATTGATACAGCTGGGATAGTCCCATACGGTCCGCGTCTTCAACTAGCAGGGTGTTAACGTTCGGCATGTCGATTCCAGTCTCAATAATTGTTGTGGTAACAAGGACATCATACGTTCCTTGCACAAATTCAAATAAGACATTCTCAATTTGTGTCTGTGTTAAGCGCCCATGAATATAGGCCACTCGAGCTTCTGGTACGAGGTTTTGAATATCAAGGACACGTTGTTCAATTGTTCCGATACGGTTGTGCAGGAAGAAGACTTGTCCACCACGAGCGAGTTCGCGTTCAATTGCTTCTCTAATTACTAAACCATTCATTTCCAAGACATAGGTTTGGACAGGATAACGGTTTGCGGGCGGTGTTTCAATAACGGATAAGTCTCTTGCTCCTACTAAGGACATGTGTAACGTTCTCGGAATCGGTGTAGCGGTTAGTGTCAGCACATCGACATCTTTTTTGATGCCTTTTATTCGCTCTTTATGCTTCACGCCAAAACGTTGCTCCTCATCCACGACCAGTAACCCTAAGTCTTGGAATTGAACATCTTGTGACAGAAGACCGTGTGTCCCAACTACGATATCAATTTGGCCTTTACGTAATTTGTTTTTAATTTCATCCGCTTGTTTCTTCGTACGGAAGCGACTAAGCATTTCGATTTCAACTGGGAAATCAATAAAACGATCGATAAACGATTCGTAATGCTGTTGCGCTAATACCGTTGTCGGCACTAAGAAAGCTACTTGTTTGCCGTCGTTCACTGCTTTGAATGCAGCACGCATCGCAACCTCTGTTTTCCCATAACCAACGTCTCCAACGACTAGGCGGTCCATCGGCTTAGCTTTCTCCATGTCCGCACTAACTTCCGTAATAGAACGCGTTTGGTCCGGTGTCTCTGTATAAGGGAAAGCGTCTTCGAACTCTTGGTAATATGAACCGTTACGAGAAAAGGCATAGCCCTTTTTTGCTTCACGTTCGGCATACAATTCGATAAGTTCATCCGCAATATCTTCTACCTGTTTCTGTACACGTGATTTCGTCTTCGCCCACGTTGTACCCCCAAGTTTGTGAATGCGTGGTTCTTTACCTTCTGCTGAAACGTATTTCTGTAAGAGATTCAGTTGTGTGACTGGAATTAATACTCGGTCATTTTTCTGGTATTGAACCGATAGATAATCTTGGTGAATCCCTTTAATTTTTAAGGTCTCCATTCCAATATACTTTCCAATTCCGTGATTCACATGCACGACATAGTCGCCTGGGTTTAATTCGTTATAATTCTTAATTCGCTCGGCGTTCGTAATATTTAGTTGACGACGGCGTTTTTTGATTGGACGGTTAAACATTTCTTTCTCCGTTAAGACCGCCACTTTTTCTTCGATTAACTCAAATCCAGTTTGAACCGTATACGGTAAAATCTGCAGAATACCCTGC
>CAMYQS010000008.1 GCA_947296835.1 uncultured Atopostipes sp. | reverse complement strand
CATTTATTGTGATCGTCGTTACGATACCGTGTTTACCTACCATAATGGAGCAGACTCCTATTATGGATCGAGAGGGTTCAGAGGAAAACTACAAGTTTAAAGGGGGATAAAAGTGTCAGAATATGGGATAAACGCACGAATTGAAAATGATACGGATATGATTTTGGAAAAGATTTTTGTCAGACCTATCGATAAAGTATTTGAGATGTTTACGGATACAGAGCATCTGAAGCATTTTTGGGCGCCACATGGTTGGGAATTGATTCATTCCACTTTAGACTTTGAACCAGATGGCGAATGGTTTTATGGAATGAAAAATACAGACGGGCACCCCAATGCAAAACCAATCGAAAACTGGGGGTTGTCTGTATTCAAAGAAATAAAAGCCCCGAACTTACTTGTGATGGTCGATTATGTAACCGATGAAAAAGGGGAGATTAACCGAGAACTCCCAGCAACTCGTACAAGGATTGAATTAACAAAGTTAGACGATGACCGAACAATCATGGTTGGTCATAAAGAATTTAATTCACCCGAAGAGCTACAACAATTAGTCAATCAAGGTTTGAGAGAAGATATTGCTTCCCGCTGGGATCGTCTATCTCAATACTTATCTGAACAAAATTAAATATAGAGGCTAAAAAAGCTAAGAAGGAGATAGTCAAATCTCTCTCTTAGCTTTTTCTGTGTATAAAATAATGGAATTATAGCCAGAATAATCGTTTCTTTGTTTGAATAGTTAACGCATAACCATCTTGTTGAAATACTTCGCCATCTTTTTGACCGTATTGTCCGGCATCAATATATAATGCAATTTTTTTTGTTTTAAATAATGACAGCTTCTTATTCTTTAAATGCGATTTATTATAAACCATACGTGATAACACGTTGATCAAGTCCTTAAACGTTGCATCTTCTGCAACTAAAACTTCTAATATATCATCTTCACTTGATGCATCCGGTATAATTTTCAGCCCGCCACCAAAGTACGGATTATTTACGACTAGCGCAAGCTGCGCTCGCTCGAACGTATAGATACCATCATCTACTTTCAACATCATTGGGAACGGTTCTAAGCGTTTAAAAGCAGAGACTGCTGAAGTCAGGTAGGTCATTGAACCAGAACCTTTATCTTTCTTCTTCTGAGCGATCACATGATTCACAAGCCCATCGATCCCAAATCCAACACTGTTTACGGCGTAATAATCAGTCTGTCCTTCATTCGCATGAATCAAAGACAATGATCGTGGTTCTTTCACTTTGAAAAAGTAGGCTAAACTTTCTTGAATGTCATTTGGGATCCCATGTGCACGTGCGAAGTCATTTCCAGAACCTGAAGGTAAATACCCGATCACGTTTGAGATATCTAACTCTTCTAATAACGTCACACCTTGGTTTAAACTCCCGTCTCCACCAACAAATACAATCATATCATCTGGTTTTAACGTATCTTTCAGTAATTCAAATAAGCTTTTTAATTGTTCAATATTTTTAGTTTGATGAATTTTATATTGATTTGTATATTTAGGCAATTCAATTAATAGATTCTTGAAGTTATGGACGCTATTACGTGATTGCTGGTTTACAATAATATGTAAAAAACGATCCAATATACAACCTCCTCACTCATTTTTACATATTATAGACTATTTTAAGTTTGAATGAAAAGGAAATTTCACAAGCAGAAAGTAAAACCTATAATTCGCTCAAAGAACAATTGTTATATTCAATGTCTTTCGTTATAATATTTAAAGTTGTTTTATATCAAATAAAGGAGTGTTAGATAAATGAACGAGGTCATAAAACGATACAAGATGGATGGATTAGATATTTTATACATAATTTGTGGTAGTTTCCTACTATCCTTTGCTTTCCAAGTTTTTATCCTTCCAAATGAAATCATCTCTGGTGGGGTCTCAAGTTTGTCGATTATTATTCATAACGTTACCGGTTGGGAGCCTGCACTTATTCAGTACGCATTTAACATTCCGTTACTTATTCTAAGTTATTTTCTATTAGGGAAAGAAGTTCTACTGAAATCAATCTTAGGCAGTCTACTGTTTCCATTCTTCACTAGCTTATTAAGTGGTTTGGAACCTTGGACGACAACACCACTCTTAGGCGCAATCTACGGAGGAGTCTTAACAGGAATTGCGGTTGGGTTAGTTTATAAAGGAAAAGGTTCGACAGGTGGAACGAGTATAGTTGCACAAATGATTGAAAAATATTCATCACTTACGATGGGTGGCGCGAACTTATTAGCTGATGGTGTGGTTATCGGTATCGGTGCTTTTATTTTTGAAATCGAATCGATTTTATATGGATTAATCAGTTTAGTAGCTATTTCATATTTCATCGACTTTGTGTTAATCGGGAACAAAAACCAAAAAACTGTTCTTATTATTTCGGACAAAATTCATGAAATCCAAAGCCAAGTTTTTGAGCATTTAGACCGTGGTGTCACACAAATCGACGTCCGTGGTGGTTACAAAAACGAAGCAAAAGACATGTTGATGGTTGTTATTCAAGGCCGTGAGTTTACCGTTTTACAAGAATTAATTTTACAAGCGGATGAAGATGCCTTTGTCGTCGTCATGGCCGCCAGCGAGGTCATGGGGCGAGGCTTCTCGCTAGAGAAGTACTTCTCGACAAATCAACAACACTAAAACCCTCAGAGTGAAATGAAAACCCAAAAAAGTCATCTGTCATTCAGTGCGAATACAGTTGACTTTTTCTATGCAAAAGCTTATTATAATCTTGTAAAGGTCATATTCGGTATTCCCTTTGTATACAGCGACGCGCGGTAGGTGAGAAGTGCGAACAAATATTATTGAATGCTCCCTTAAACTTTTTGTGTGAAAAATCACGCCGCACGTAATGCGATAACATACAATTAAGAGGTAATGATCGAATAATGTCATTGCAATCAAGGTGGTACCGCGTATTTTCGTCCTTGTCGCAATGAGATTATTCGATCTTTTTTTTATGTAAAAAAACAAACAGATAGAGGAGAAAACAATGAAAAAATTATCAAGTTCAGAAATCCGTACAATGTTCCTTGATTTCTTCGAGGAAAAAGGACATAAAATTGAGCCAAGTGCATCACTTATTCCAGTAGAGGATCCAACGTTACTATGGATTAACTCTGGAGTCGCAACATTAAAGAAATATTTTGATGGATCAGTTATTCCTGACAATCCAAGATTAGCAAACTCACAAAAAAGTATTCGTACAAACGATATTGAAAACGTTGGAGTGACAGCAAGACATCACACAATGTTTGAAATGTTAGGAAACTTTTCAATTGGTGATTACTTTAAAGAAGAAGCAATCGTTTGGGCATGGGAATTTTTAACAGACGAAAAATGGCTAGCATTAGACCCTAAAAACTTATACGTTACAGTTCATCCGGAAGATGAAGACGCACGTAGAATTTGGGAAGAAGTTGTTGGTCTGCCATCAGGTTACGTTATTGATGAAGCAGATAACTTCTGGGATATCGGTGTTGGACCATCTGGACCAAACACAGAGATTTTCTATGACCGCGGTCAAGAAAATAACAACTTACCAGAAGACCACCCTGAAAGTTATGTTGGAGGAGAAAACGAACGTTGGTTAGAAGTTTGGAACCTAGTGTTCTCACAATTTAACCACCAGCCAGATGGCACTTACGAACCACTACCAAACAAAAACATTGATACGGGGATGGGATTAGAGCGTATTGTTTCAGTTATTCAAGAAACACCAACAAACTTTGAAACAGATCTATTCCTACCTTTAATCGAGCGTGTAGCTGAAATTTCAGGCGTAGATTACGAAACGTCAGGCGACTTAAAGCAAAGCTTTAAAGTAATCGCAGACCACGTTCGTGCGGTAACTTTTGCGATAGCTGATGGCGCATTACCATCTAACGAAGGACGCGGTTATGTTTTACGTCGTTTAATCCGTCGTTCAGTTATGCACGGTCGTAAACTAAACATTGAAGGACCATTCTTAACGAAATTAGTGCCATTAGTTGGTGAAATGATGGGTGACTTCTACCCGAACGTAGTGGAGCAAAGTGAATTTGTAATGAAAGTTATTACACAAGAAGAGAACCGATTCCACGAAACACTAACGGAAGGTTTAGCTCACTTAATCAACGTATTTGAAGAGTTAACTAGCAAAGATGAAAACCAAGTAGCTGGTAAAGAAGCGTTCACACTATATGATACATTTGGTTTCCCAGTGGAATTAACAGAAGAGTACGCAGAAGAGCGTGGATTCAAAGTTGATTTAGAGAGCTTCGCAGCTGAAATGGAAAAACAACGTGAGCGTGCTCGTTCAGCTCGTGGAAACGAACAATCAATGAATATTCAATCAGAAGCTTTCATGGATTTACAAGCGAAGAGTGAATTTATTGGTTATGATACTTTGAAAACAGAAAGCACACTAAACACAATTATTTCAGATGATGAACAAGTTGAAGCTGTAGACGGTAAACGAAAAGCACAATTAATCTTCAACGAAACACCATTTTACGCTGAAAAAGGTGGACAATCTGGAGATCAAGGAAATATCCAAGATGCTGAAGGAAATGTTGTTGCACGCGTAATCGATACAAAATCGGCTCCTGCTGGACAAACATTACACTTAGTTGAAACAACAGAACAGTTAACTGTTGGCGGGACGTACACATTAGTTGTTAGCCCAGTTCGTCGTATGTTAATCGAACGAAACCATACAGCTACTCACTTATTACATCAAGCACTAAAAGATGTTGTAGGCGACCACGTTAACCAAGCAGGTTCACTAGTAGCGGCAGATCATTTACGATTTGATTTCACGCACTTAGAGCCAGTAACAACTGAGCAATTAGAACAAATCGAAGATATCATTAACGAGAAGATTTCAGAAGCTATCCAAGTTAAAACCATGGTTACGTCAATTGACAAAGCACGTGAAATGGGAGCAATGGCTCTATTCGGGGAAAAATATGGTGACGTTGTACGCGTTGTTGCGATTGACGACTTCTCAATGGAACTGTGTGGTGGAACACACGTCAGCAATACAGCTGATATCGGATTATTCAAGATTACAACAGAATCTGGAATCGGTGCAGGTGTTCGTCGTATCGTTGCTCGTACAAGTGAAGGTGCACTACAGTGGGTAGACAAGCAGTTGGACATTCTATCTAAAACAGCTCAACTGACAAAAGCACAAACAATTGAATTGGTTACAGAGCGTGTAAAGAGTTTATTTGATGAAATTAAAATCCTACGTCGTGAAAACGAATCGCTTAAAGCACAATTATCGAATGCACAAGCAGATGAGTTATTTGATGATGTACAATCAGTTGGTGACTTTACATTAATCGCACAAAAAGTTGATGTAAAAGATATGGATCAATTGCGTCAAATGGGTGACAAATGGAAAGAATTAAACTCTTCTGACGTATTAGTCTTAGCACTTGCAGCTGACGGAAAAGTAAACATGCTAACGGCAATGAGTGATAAAGCGATTAAAGCTGGCTTGAAAGCTGGTGACTTAATTCGCGAAATCGCACCTTTAGTTGGTGGTGGCGGAGGCGGACGTCCAGATATGGCTCAAGCGGGTGGAAAAAACCCAGCTGGAATTGACGACGCTCTAGCAGCAACAGTGAAATGGTTAGAGAATAAGTAAATAGCTGAAGAATGGGTACGGATATGTGGTATAATTTTTGTGAAGTGATACTAAAATCATTGAAGAATGGTTAACTTTTCGTTAAGATAAGAGGGATAAACTTTAGAAAAGAAGACAGATGGGGGATAAAACAATGAATTATGACGAACGTACAATGCGTTTCGACGCTAGTAAGAACGAATCCAATAAAGTATCAAACATGTTACACACTGTTTACGATGCATTAGAGGAAAAAGGCTATAACCCGATCAACCAAATCGTGGGGTATCTACTATCTGGTGACCCAGCTTATATTCCACGACACAATGATGCAAGAAATATTATCCGTCGTTTCGAGAGAGACGAAGTATTAGAAGAAGTATTAAAAGTATATTTAGAAAGTAATGAAAAGTGAAGAGAATATTAGGATTAGATGTCGGTTCGAAGACTGTTGGTGTAGCAGTGAGTGACCCATTTGGTTGGACAGCTCAAGGGCTAGAAATCATTCAGATTAATGAGGCAAAAGAAAATTTTGGCTTAGAGCGTTTAGGTGAAATCATAGATGAGTACGAAGTTAGTGCCGTCGTTGTTGGTTTACCAAAAAACATGAATGGCACAATCGGTGAACGAGCAATCGCATCTCAAAATTATGGTGAATTGATTACCGAAAAGTTTGCATTACCTGTTATCTATCAAGACGAGCGACTAACGACGGCTCAGGCCAATCGTATGATGATAGAAGAAGGCGATGTTTCTCGTAAAAAACGCAAGAAAGTCATCGATAAATTAGCAGCGATGATGATTTTACAAAGCTATTTAGACAGACAAGCAAATATGAAGGGGGATACCCACAATGACTGATAAACATGATCACACACATGAAGATGAATTTATTACACTAGTCGATCCAGAAGGAAACGAGGAGCTTTACCAAATCCTGTTAACTTTTGAATCTGATGAGTTTGAAAAAAGCTACGTACTAGTCTATCCAGCTGGAAAAGCGGATGATGAGGAAGTTGAAATTTTCGCTTTCGCATACGACGATCCAGACGAAGGTCTAGAAGGTCAGCTTAAAGATATCGAAACAGACGAAGAATGGGATATGATCGAAGAAGTTCTTGGTGCTTTCGTAGAAGATGAAGACGAATAATAATATTAAAAAGGGCGGATTATTCCGGCCTTTTTATTTTTGAAAACATTTCACGGCTCATGATATGATTAACAGGAAAAGACGCTAAGATTCAGTATTATTTCTTATTATATGCTTTCTACTTAATTGTTATTCCTGTATAATGAAATTTAGTAAAATTTAAAGGACTGATCGATTTGAACGAAAGAGGTAAATCAAAAACAGTACGCAATATTTTATTAGGAATCGTTGGTGTATCTTTATTAGCGATTATTTTACTTGGATTCGCAGGCTATCGTTATGTGACGAAAAGCATAGGGCCACTAGAACCAGGTAGTGAAGAAGTCATTGAAATTGACATTCCGACAGGTGCAAACCGCCGTGTTATCGGAGGAATTTTAGAAGAAGAGGATGTTATTAATAGTTCATTTATTTTTGATTATTACGTTCGCTTCCAAGAAGAAAATGATTTTAAAGCTGGATCATATTTAATGTCTCCATCTATGTCAATGGATGAAATTATTACTTATTTAAACGAAGGTGGTACCCCGATTGCAAAGCAACCGATAAGTCATGTGACTTTACCGGAGGGAATACATATCGAAGAAATCGCAGAACGCATTGAGAGTCAAACGGACTATTCTGCAGAAGATTTCATGACACTTATCCAAGATGAAGCTTTCATCGAAGAAGTAGCTGGATTGCACCCAGAGTTGTTAACAGATGCTGTAGAGGCAGCTGAAGGCACACGTTATACATTAGAAGGGTATTTATTTCCAGCAACATATGAGGTGTTTGAAGAAACAACGTTAGATGCTCTCGTTAAACAAATGATTTCACGCATGAATCAAGCAGTGAGTCCTCATTTTGAAACGATTGCGGCTAGTGAGTTAAACGTTCAAGAAACGTTGGCACTTGCGTCTCATATTGAACGAGAAGGTGTAACGGATGAAGACCGTGCTTTAATTTCAGGTGTGTTTTATAATCGTTTAGAAGCGAATATGAGACTTCAAACTGACCCTAGTGTGAGCTATGCACATGGCGAGCACAGAGAACGTACGTCACTTAAAGATTTAGAAATTGATTCGCCATACAACACTTACCGTTATAGTGGGGTTGGTCCAGGACCGATTAATAGTCCTTCTGAATCAGCAATTCATGCGAGTGTTACGCCAACGGAAACAGAATATTACTATTTCCTTGCGGATCTGACAACGGGTAATATATACTACGCAGAAGATTACGATGAACATTTAAGATTAAAAGCAGAGTACTTAGACTAAAAAAAATTAGGAAAGCATTGAGAGTTCATTCTCAATGCTTTTCTGATGAATAATATAAGAAAGAGTGAAAAAATATGACGCCAAAGAATAGACCTGTGATTATCGGAGTGGCTGGTGGATCAGGAAGTGGAAAGACAACAGTTTGTAACAAAATTTATGAGTATTTCGTAGGAAAATCGGTGAAGATGATTGAACACGATTCATACTACCGTGATCAAAAAGATTTAACATTTGAAGAAAGATTGGATACAAACTATGACCATCCATTTGCATTCGATACAGATTTATTAGTTGAGCATCTAACACAGCTACTAAAGAATGAAAGTATTGACGTACCGGTTTATGATTACGCAAATCACACACGTAGTGACAAAACAATTCGTATTGAACCACAAGATGTTATTATCGTTGAAGGTATTTTAATATTAGAAGACAAGCGCTTACGTGATTTAATGGATATTAAATTATACGTCGATACAGATGCCGATCTTCGAATTATTCGTCGTATCCAAAGAGATATGAACGAACGTGGACGCTCATTAGATAGCGTGATTAACCAATACATGGACGTTGTACGTAAAATGCATGAACAATTCGTTGAGCCATCTAAAAAGTTTGCGGATATCATTATTCCTGAAGGTGGACATAACGTCGTAGCGATTGATTTAGTGATTACAAAAATTAGAATGATTCTTCAAGA
The DNA here is from genome assembly GCA_947296835.1 of uncultured Atopostipes sp. Classification (GTDB taxonomy): domain Bacteria; phylum Bacillota; class Bacilli; order Lactobacillales; family Carnobacteriaceae_A; genus Atopostipes. The sequence goes on along the minus strand of CAMYQS010000008.1, from coordinate 7,335 downwards.
ACGGAATAAGGCATAAAATATCCAGGTAAAGTAAAGGGTTACATAATTGCTGTTATCACAAAATAACTCACTAATCTTCTTTACAAAAAATAAGATTAGTGTTATCTTAATACCATCAAATTTCGGAAACGCAATATGAATAAATATAATGATGTCACCTTTGTGTGATATCATTATATTTTCTTATTTACAACAAAACATAAAAAAATTAGGAGCATATACAGATGAGTGAGAAAAGATTTCCAATGACTGTTGAAGGTAAAGAACAGTTAGAATATGAATTAAACGAATTAAAAACAACAAAACGTAAAGAAATCGTTGAGCGAATCAAAGTGGCTCGTGGTTTTGGGGACTTATCAGAGAACTCAGAATATGAGTCTGCAAGAGAAGAACAAGCCTTTATCGAAGGACGCATTCAAAAATTAGCACATATGTTACAATACGCTGATTTAATCGATACGGACGATGTTGCTGAAGGTGAAATTACTTTAGGTCGTACAGTTCAATTTAAAGAATTACCAGATGGCTTTGAAGAAGAGTACAAAATTGTTGGTGCAGCAGAAGCTGATCCATTCGAAGGTAAAATTTCAAACGAATCACCAATCGCGAAAGCATTAATCGGACGCACAGCTGGTGAGCAAGTTCGAATTGAAACACCAGGTGGAGAAATGGAAGTTGAAATTTTAAGCGTTCAATAATTCAAATACAATACTGACTTTTATAAAAAGAGCAAAATGTAATCGTTTTGCTCTTTTTTGACGCTTTAAATGGGGTATACGTACAAATGCATAGGTCTTCAGGCTGATTTTATGAAATTCGAGTGCATCTCTTACCAAAATTGATTATACTTACATTGTAGAATACGAAGGCCAGGAGTGAAGACATGAGAAGACGATGGCTTAAAATTATTTTAGGTGTATTAGCCTTATTGATGTTTTATGAAAGTTTTAGTGATAGCTTTACGCTATTATTGATGACGATTGGAATCGTCTCCCTCTTTTTAAGAAACAATATGGGGGAAAAGAATCAAGATACTATGTTACTAATAGGGGTAAGCTCCATTGCTTTAGCTCTATTATTGAGTCGATTTATATTAATCTTTATTATTTTACTGGGGATCGTTTTAATCGGACAGTTCCCAGAACTTTACCAGACTGCTCGAAAAGGGTTTAAGAAGCCGCAAGACGCGAGTAAAAGTACTGAATTCATTATGGTGAAATTTAATGACGCAGAAAAAGATACCGCAAAGTTAGAACGTAATCGCTGGATTGGTAATGATGACCGTACCACAGATGAGGTTTATAGCTGGTCGGATATTAATTTTACCAAAACAATTGGGAATACGATCTTTGATTTAGGGAATACAATTTTACCAAAAGACCAGAATATTATTTTAATCCGTAAAGGTTTTGGGAATACGAAAATATTGGTCCCGGAAGAAGTTTCAATCTCACTTGATGTGAGTATACTAGCGGGCGGTTTAAAAATAGGTGAAGAAGAAATTTCAATGAAAAACGAAACGTTCAAATGGCAATCCGAACGATACGAAACGAATGCGCGTAAAGTTAAATTAGTCGCAAACGTGATAATTGGTGAAGTAGAGGTGGTATTCTTATGAGTAAGAAAACCTTCCAGGAATATTTACTCTATTTTTTCACCTCATTTATCACCTATTCATTCATCACTATTTTTATCGCAAAGAACTATACAGAAGAGTCTTTAATTACAATTCTATTTGATCGAGTCTCAACGTATGCGCCACCTTTAATTATCAACATTTTACTATTAGCACTTGTGACGGGGTTTATTTTGACTCTCTTTTTGAAATTCTTTGAACGACGAAAAGAAAAGCGAGTAGAAGACGCGTTAAAAATGTTAAACAGTGGTCAATACTCTGCACAAATCTTTCTAGATATGTTTTCAGATGACCTGCCGAGCCAAGTGAGTGCTATTATTGATAAGGAATTTATGAAATTACATGAAAAAATGATGTTGATTTCAGAAGAAGCAGTTAGTGCAGCACAACAAGCATCAACGATTAGTGCTGAAACGCGGGAAGAGATTCTAGAAACAGAGCGCCACCGAATTGCACGAGAGTTACATGACTCGGTTAGTCAGCAATTGTTTGCGGCAGCGATGTTATTGTCTACAGTAGAAGCTGAAGCAGATAGCTTACCAGAACATATTCAGTCACAAGTGAATGTGACAAGTAAAATCGTCGGAGACGCACAATCTGAAATGCGTGCGTTGCTTTTACACTTAAGACCGATTAAACTAGATGGTAAGTCATTGAAACAAGGTATTGAACAAATACTCGATGAACTGAAGACGAAGTTACCAATTGATATTTCACATGAAATTGAAGAAATCAAATTAACCGAAGTTGTAGAAGACCATCTATTCCGTATTATTCAAGAATTGGTATCAAACGTTTTAAGACATGCACAGGCAAGTGAGTTGGAAGTCTACTTTAGGAAAACTGAAGATTTCTACCAATTACGTTTTGTGGATGACGGCAAAGGGTTCGATATGCTAGAGAAGAAAAATAGCGGACAAGGTTTAAGAAATATTAAAGAGCGCATTTCAGGTTTAGGTGGGAACGTGAGAATTATTTCATTTCCAGGCCAAGGAACAACTGTTGAAATTCGCGTACCACTAATCACTGGGGGATAGAATATGATAAAGTTATTAATTGTTGATGATCATGAAATGGTTCGTTTAGGACTGACATCGTATTTTTCAATTTTAAAAGATATTGAAGTCATAGGCGAAGCAGAAAACGGAGCCGATGGTGTTAAAATGGCACTGAATATGAATCCCGATGTTATCTTAATGGACTTAGTTATGGATGTCATGGATGGAATTGAAGCAACGAAAGTTATTTTAAATGAATGGCCAGAAGCTAAAATACTTATCTTAACAAGTTTTATCGATGATGAGAAAGTTTACCCTGCATTAGAAGCAGGAGCGAGTGGCTATTTACTTAAAACGTCTTCTGCAAGTGATATTGCTGAAGCGATTCGTCGTACATATTCCGGAGAAGAGATTATTGAAGAGGAAGTCTCAATCAAAATTAAAGAGGACGAGTTGAACGGCGACCGTCGTAAGTTACACGAGAACTTAACGAATCGAGAATTGGAAGTCTTGCATTTAATAGCAGACGGCTTATCGAATCAGGAAATAGCGGATGCCTTATTCATTACCCTGAAGACTGTGAAAACTCATGTGTCGAATATTTTATCTAAACTAGAAGTATCGGATCGAACACAAGCCACAATCTACGCATTCAAACATAATTTAATGGACTAATTAGACAGCATCACCTTAATCGGGTGGTGCTTTTTTTTATGATGATCTATATTATGGGAACAGCTTAGTAGCTTTACCAAATAACGACCGTCATGATAAAACACAAAAATAAGCTAAAACATGCGACAGAGGTATTAAACTCTGTCGCATGTTTCGTCAATATAGGACAAAGGTGTTCAACTTTGTCGCATGTTACGTTATAAATCATGGCACGATAGTTGGCTGATGATATACAAAAAACCTCAAGTTCACGAGGAACTTGAGGCTTGTTTATATAACTATTATTCTTCTGTTGTTAGTACAACTGGTAGAATCATTGGTTTTCTTTCAGTTTCTGTATATAAGAATTGTTTTAGATCATCAATCAAATCGTTACGCATTTTATATTCATTAATCTGTTTGTAACCGAATGAACGCTCAATACTGCTTTCAGCAATCTTTTGTGCATTTCGAATTAAGTCTCCAGATTCACGCATGTAAATGAAACCGCGTGAAACGATATCTGGACCAGCTAGAATTTTACGGTTTTTCGTATCAATTGTCGCAACAACAACAACTAATCCGTTGTCTGATAGAACACGACGGTCACTCAATACGACGTTTCCAATATCACCAATTCCGCTACCATCAATGTAGACATCTTGAGCAGGGAATTCACCAGCTAGTCTTGCAGCTTCGTCGGTAAAGGCTAGAATTTGACCGTTATCTAAGATAAACGTATTATCTCTTTCTACTCCCGTCTTAACCGCTAACTCAACGTGTTCGTGTTGCATACGACGTTCACCGTGAATCGGGACAAAGAATTTTGGTTTCATTAGACGTAACATTAATTTCAATTCTTGTTGTGCACCGTGTCCAGAAGTATGAATGTTATTCATTTTTCCGTGAACGATGTTTGCACCAGCTTCAGCTAATTGGTTAATTAAGTTATTAACTGAATTTGTGTTTCCAGGGATTGGCGAACTTGAGAAAATAACTGTATCTCCAGGAATAATTGAAATCTGACGGTGTGTACCGTTAGCGATACGACTTAGCGCAGCCATTGGCTCACCTTGCGAACCTGTACATAAAATAAGCAATTCATGCGGTTCGTAGTTTTTCATTTCTTTCCATTCGATAAAAATATCTGGGTCTTCTTGGATGTAACCAAGTTCCATGCCGATTTCAATACCGTTCAACATACTACGTCCGAATGCCGCAACTTTACGTCCTGTTACACGAGCAGCACGGATAACTTGTTGAATACGAGAAAGGTTCGAAGCGAAAGAAGCAAAGATAATACGACCTTCAATATTTTCGACTAAATCGTTAATTGAGTCGTTAACCACTTGTTCTGATTTTGAAAAACCAGGAATTTCAGCGTTTGTACTATCAGATAGAAGAGCAATTACGCCTTCTTCGCCAATTTTAGCCATTTTTTGTAAGTTTGCATCTTTACCAAAAGGTGGTGTGAAATCAAATTTAAAGTCACCTGTTTGAACAACATGACCATATGGTGTTTGAACAGCCATACCAAAAGATTCAGCCACACTGTGGTTTGTATGGAAGAACTGCACTGAAAGCTTACGGAATTTTACGACCGTATCTTCATCTACTTCGTGTAAAATCGCATTTCTTAATAAACCATGTTCTTTTAATTTGTTACGGATCATTGCAAGTGCTAACTTACTACCATAAATTGGAATATTCAGCACCTTCAATAGGTAAGGAATGCCTCCAATATGGTCCTCGTGACTATGTGTAATAAATAGTCCTTTAATCTTATCTTTGTTTTCGACTAAGTAAGAATAGTCTGGAATAACATAATCAATTCCTAGTAGATCGTCTTCGGGGAACTTTATTCCCGCGTCAATAACAATGAGTTCATCTTGAAATTGGACAGCATAGGTATTTTTACCAATCTCGTCCAAACCGCCTAAACCAAAGACGGCAACCTCATTATTTTTTATATTTGGTTTCATGTAATTGCATACTCCTTTTTTTCTATATTCAATAATGTTATTCAGGTTTCATAACAGAATAATTGTTTTCATTTGAATCTGAGCATGTTTATTTATAAGACTATGTTTGTGATTTGTCATTTCCTATTCTAGTTATTGACAAGTGTAGTAATATAAAAAACATGGTTAAACTTTCCGTTCAAAATAAACTGCGTAATCACGCATATCGTTATGATTATTTTAGCATAGAAAAAAATTGAAGTATAGCTACAAACAATTGAAACCGTTCCCGGAGAATTACTAGAAGAGGCGGAAGTAAACCGTATGTAGGTCTATCTTGATATATATTGACTAAATAGACTAGATAATTACATATAAAAGAAGTATAATTATCATATTGGTTTAAACTAATATGATTTTGGGGGCATAGCTCAGTTGGGAGAGTGACGCGCTGGCAGTGCGTAGGTCGTCGGTTCGAGACCGACTGTCTCCATCCATTTACCATTTTAACGCCGTCATATCATTGATATGACGGCGTGTTTTGTTTACTTTGTTCTGTATTTTATTCTGTCCCGAGTATATATTCTGCAAATTAAGCCAAGTCTTTGTTGAATAATTTTAAGTCCAACCCTGATATGTAATTCTAAAGAAGACATCCTACAATTTTAAAAAAGGAATTTTTTTAAAATATGGAAAATTATCTTATATCTAAAAAGAGTATATTTTTCATTGTAAGTTAAAAATTAGAGATGAATCGAATTGAAGTATTAAATAATATCCCTTATAATAGACATACAAATAAATAGCAAATCTTATTCAGAGTGAGTGGAGGGAATTAGCCCTATGAAACTCCAGCAACCGGTTGTGATAACACGGTGCTAAATCTAACGGCAGTAGCCGAAAAATAAGTCAATTCCGTTAGCATGACTTATTTTGAGTGATGCTTTTTTGTTTGAATAAAATAAAAAGGAGTTGAAGAATAAATGGAAAAAACACTATTCCGTCTGAAAGATATCGTCAATGAGCGCAAACAAGCTTGGGAAGATGCAAAAGAACCAAAGTTTCACACATCGATTTTTGTTTGTAACCGTCGCATTCAGAAACTGGATGAGGCCTTACAATTGATTGCTGATATTGAGTTAATTGATGAATATACAAAAATAGGCCGCTAAAATAAGAATCCCCCTAGCCATTAATTTGGTTAGGGGGATTTATTTATATTTAAGTACTAAAAAGCAACGTGTTCGGTAATAATTTCATAAGCTTTTTCAACAAGAGCTTTAACATTATTGTTCCCGTAATGGGTGTTCGCTAGCCAAGGCCCAATATAAAAGCACGTCTCAAGCTGGCCGTACCACTGGTTCATAACCTGACTTTCAGGCCAAGTTACAAGGAAACCTCTTTTATCTTTATCCATTAAGAACCCTTTGTCTAAGAGCTTGGATAAAAGTGTGCTGTCACCACCAATAAGATCCGTGTTGAAATTAAAACCCGACCCATTTATCACAACGTCTGCTTCAAATGTAGGTCCACTCTCGCTTTTCATCAGAAACGTATCTTCATGTTCGACTGCAATTAAATCAGGTACAACATAAAGTTCGTCATTTGCCATCAATTGATACATATTTTCTACTGCATCCGGTGCTAAACGAACTTGATAGTGATTAAATAGCGGTGAATACGTCAAGCGGTAACGAGCTTGGTCTTTTTTAGAAAGTGCCATGTAGAGGTCGCCTAAATTTCCAGACAGGCGTGCAATATATCCTTGAACTTTTGAAAGTTCTGGATGTTCTTTGTCAAAATACGTATGGTAAGTTTTAGGCAAATCAGCCGGGTCATAGATTTCACGAATGGCAGACAAGTCAATATCGTTTGCTTTTAAGTCCACTTCGATTGTTTCAATCATACGATCGAGTGGGATAAACCCTTTATATTTATGAAATTCATTCTCTATCCAGTCTTTGTCTAAAGAATACTCTAACGCTGGTCCATGATATGGATCTACTCGTAGAGAGTTAAAGTGAGGTGTATTTGTAAAAATACCAATTGGTTGTGTTAAGTCTTTTTCATGACTCAAGTAATTAAC